>NZ_JAACGC010000049.1:0-33598 GCF_029237385.1 Aeromonas sp. 1HA1 | reverse complement strand
GGCCGCACGATGAAGAGCAAAAGTTAGCATGATCGTTACCATGTTCGGGAGTCACATAGGAGATCAGATCCTGGAAATCGGGAAAAGTGCCAATCAGTTCACAATATTTGTGTATAAGAGTCAGGGCTAAAGCTCGCCTCTTAACCAAGCGTTAGCATTTACAAGTGCCATAGGGTGCAATGAAATTGCACCACTAATTTGGTACTCCATTACTTGTGCGAAAGCCGCGCTGTAAACGGTGCAATGCGCTGCGCTTATTGCACCCTATGTGTTTCGTCAATTCGATGGGACGGTGTTGCTGAGCGCGGCGTTGTTGCCCAAATCAGAGTGACCTGAATTGAACTTATGGTGGAGACGGCGATCTGATCACCAAATCCCTCTTCAAATCAGCATCATGGGCAAGTCGCTTCACGCCATATCCAACTGGTCACAGTACAACCGTTCCCTGGTCAAACGCGGCTCGCTAACGTTCTGGGTTGATGAGAATGTCGTTCATAACTGGTTCCATCAAGAACATCATGGCCGACGGGGACGAAGCGCCCTCTACACCGACCAGACCATCTGTACCTTTCTCATGCTCAAGGGCACTTTCAATCTCTCCCTGCGGGCGACACAGGGCCTGTTCGACTCGCTGTTTGAGCTGATGAATGTGCCGCTGTGTGCCCCCGACTACAGCTGTGTCAGCAAGCGCGCCAGTACAGTGAAGGTGATATACCGCCAGCCACACAAGGGCAAGGTGAGCGATTTGGTTATCGATTCCACCGGCTTGAAAGTGTTTGGCGAGGGCGAATGGAAGGTCAGAAAGCATGGCCATGACAAGCGACGGGTCTGGCGCAAATTGCATCTGGCGGTGGACCCGGCGACCCACGACATCGTGGCAGCCGAGGCCTCGTTGGAAAATGTTCATGATGCCGAGGTGTTGCCGACCCTGTTCAATCCGCTACGCCGAGCACTTGGGACCGTGTATGCCGATGGCGCATATGACACCAAGGCCTGCCATCAACTGATAAAGCGCAAAGGAGCCAAGGCCTGTATTCCGCCGCGCAAGAATGCCGGTTGATGGGAAAAGGGGCATCCACGCAATGAAGCTGTTCTGGTGATGCGTAAGGAGGGGCTGACTCACTGGAAGCAGCAGTCCGGGTATCATCGGCGCTCATTGGCTGAGACGGCGATGTGTAGGTTCAAACAATTGCTGACGGGAAAAATCAGTCTACGTAACTACAACGGACAAGTGGGAGAGATCATGGCCTACGTGTGTGCGATGAACAAACTGAATGCCCTTGGTCTGCCTGTTAGAAAGCCCCAAGTGTAGCTATCACCTGGGGCTGGGGAAGTTGTGGCCTAATCGCTAATTTGGGCAACAACGCCGCTGAGCGCCATACCCGTCACCAAGGCAACAAAAGGGGCGATCTGCGCCCCGAATTCTCTATAATGCTCCCCTTTAAAATCGCCGGACTCAGGTCCGGCGCGCGCTGATGGCCGTGTTGCGCCGTCAGGGCGGTCATCAGGATTGAGAAACGGTTATGCATACTCTGGAACAGCTGCGCGCAGGCGAACTGTGCGGTGCCCGCCATCTGAAGATCTCTGAAAACCTGACGGTTTTCCCCCCCGAGATCTTGGGCCTGAAAGAGACGCTGGAGGTGCTGGATCTCACCGGCAACCAGCTAAGCACGCTTCCTGACGAGCTGGCTGGGTTCACCAAACTGCGCATCCTCTTTTGCTCCGAGAACCGCTTTACAGCGTTGCCCGAGGTGCTGGGGCGCTGCCGGTTGCTCACCATGGTGGGCTTTAAGGCTAACCGGATTGCCACCGTGTCGGCCAAAGCGCTGCCTGCGGGGTTGCGCTGGCTGATCCTGACCGACAACGTCATTGAACGGCTGCCCGATGAGTTGGGTCAGTGCGATGCCCTGCAAAAGCTGATGCTGGCGGGCAACCGCCTGCGCGAACTGCCCGCGAGCCTTGTCAACTGCCGTCGTCTGGCGTTGCTGCGCATCGCCGCCAACCGGATCGAACGCTTCCCCGACTGGCTGCTGTCGCTGCCGTGCCTCGCCTGGCTCGCCTATTCCGGCAACCCCTTTAGCGAGGGGGAGGAGGCGCGGGCCATCGACGATGCCCATGTCGCGACCCTTGATTGGGATAAGCTGGCACTGGGCGAACTGCTGGGGCAGGGGGCCTCTGGCGTTATCCATAGTGCCACCTGCGTCACGTGCGACGGATTGCAAGGTGACGGGCCGCAGGCGGTGGCGGTCAAGTTGTTCAAGGGGGCGGTGACCAGCGACGGTTTGCCTCACTGCGAGATGGCGGCCTCGCTGGCGGCGGGCACTCATCCCAACCTCATCAGGGTGCTGGGGCGGGTGGCGGATCACCCCTCCGGCATGCCTGCGCTGGTGATGACGTTGATAGACCCCAAGTTTGCCAATCTGGCGGGGCCGCCGAGCCTGGACTCCTGCACCCGGGATGTGTATCCCGATGCGCTGCGCCTGAGTGTGCAGGATGCGCTGGCGCTGGCGCACGGTATCGCGTCAGTGGCGGGCCATCTGCACCGTGCGGGCATCATGCACGGGGATCTCTACGGCCACAATATCCTCTTTGCCCGTGAGCCTGGCGCCCCGGCCCATGCCCTGCTCGGGGATTTTGGCGCGGCCTCTTTGTATGACCGCAACAACCGCGAGCGGGCGCTGGGCCTTGAGCGGCTCGAGGTGCGCGCCTTTGGCTACCTGCTGGAGGAGCTGCTTGCGCGCTGTGAGGCAGAGTCATCACAGCTCGACGAGCTGCATCGGCTGAGCGCGGCTTGCCTCTGTGACTCGCCCGCCGAGCGCCCTGATTTTGCCCATATCGAAAGGGTGCTGGCAGCGGCGCGTGGGTGATCTGTTGGCCGATGTTGTGCGCCCACCCACATGTTTTCATTTGTTGAACGGCCTGACCCATGACCTTGTTACACAATGTCAGGGCCACCTTGTTGCCACAAACGTGTCAAAAATAGGGGGTATCGCCGTGTATCGCGTTGTCATCGTCTGTCTGACAAAAAGGGCATGGGAAGGGTTGCGCGGTGCCGGTTAAGTTGTGATATTGAGGCATCTTTAGCACAGAAGGGTAATAACGATGGAAGCGGCGTTTTGGCATCAGCGTTGGGAAGAGAACCGGATTGGCTTTCATCAGGCGGATTTCAATCGCTGGCTGCAATCCTGGTGGTCTGCCCAGCAACAGGAAGAACCCGTGCTGGTGCCCCTGTGCGGCAAATCCCGCGACATGCTCTGGCTCAATGGCCTGGGGCACCCCATCGATGGCTTCGAGCTCTCTGGGCTCGCCATCGAACAGTTTTTCAGTGAAAACCAGCTCACCGATACCCTCGGCGAGCTGGGCCCCTATCAGTGTCATCAGCACGGCTCCCTGCGCATCCATCAGGGGGACTTTTTTGCCGCCCCCGAGCTGGGGCGTCGTTACCGGCTGGCCTATGACAGGGCGGCCCTGATCGCCTTGCCGACGGACATGCGCCGTCAGTATGCGGAGCTGATGAGCCGCCTGATGGAAACCGGTGGCCAGATCCTGCTGGTGACCCTGGAGTATCAGCCGGAGCAGCAGCGGCAGCCGCCCTTCTCGGTGGGGGAGATGGAAGTGCGCACCCTGTTCGAGCGCGATTTTCGAGTGGAGGTGTTGGGCCGGGCAGCAGAGGTGGACCACCCCAGGGTGCTCTCCGGTCAGCTCTCCTATTTCGATGAAGTGGCCTATCGCCTGATCCGCCGGGGCTGAAAGTGTGATCCCGCTCGACAAAGCCGCAGGTCACGGACTCTTTGCTACCTCCTTTGACATAGATCAACGTGGCAAGGGAGTGGCGTGCCTATGATGAGCCTGTTTCTCAATCACTGTTGATATTGGCAGGTGCGCTCTGGTTTGAACCATCCGGTCCACCATCAACACAGTGTCTGATTTTCACGCTCATGTTCACTTTTGGCGGCTTTGGTCGCAATTGATTATGGTTTTTCCAGCCGACCCCAAGGGGTCGGCTTTTTATTGGGCGGGATTGGCTGATGGGCAAGAATGTCTCTATCAGGCCTAGCAGGTGCTGGCATTGAGCCGGAACGCCTTGGGATCATCGATAAACTGACCTGTGATGCGCTCGTCGTGCTCGTGGCCCTGGCCATAGCTGCAGAGGATCAGCCGATCCGAGGTGCGTGAGCGCAGCTGTATGATGAAGCGCACCAGATCGGCGCGGCTCAGCATGCCCACCTCATCGCACACCCTTTCGCGCTGATCAAAGCCCAGATCCTTGTTGCCTATGCTGACCCAGAGCCGTTGGCCGCGACTGCGCAGGTTGGCATCCCGCTCGCTCAGCTGGGCTTGCAGTCCCGCCTTGCTCTCTTGCCACTGCTGCTCGGTGAATTCGAGCATGGCCAGGGGAAAGAGGTCGATAAACTCCTCTACGGCATCGAGCAGGATCTGCGGCCCTGCCACCGGGGACTGGATATAAAAGATAAGGCCGGGGTGGCGGTTGAGGGGCAGGTTGCCGGCACCCACCACGTAGCCGAGCTGCTGGCGGGTGCGCAGCTCGTGGAAGAAGCTGGATGACATGATGTGGTTGGCCAGGGCGAAGCAGGCGAGATCCCGCGCCCGGGTGGTGCGGGACTGGTAGTAGACCAGCAGGGCCGAATCTTCGTGTTCACAACCCTGCTCGCGGATCAGGGTGCCTCTGTCCTGAATGGAGATCAGCGGGCGGCGGGTCTCGGCACTGGGCTGGCTGTTGGCACCGAGGTGGCGTTCCAGCAGGGCGGCCAGTTCGAGTGCCTCGGCGGCGTCCCAGTCACCGTGTACCAGGGCTTCGACGTGCACCTCGCCAAACAGTTGGGCGACAAACGCCGGCATCTCGCCAAGCTCCACGGTGCGCAGATGGCGCAGCAACTGCTCGAACGGCGGGTTGTTCGGCTGCAGCAAACTGGTGAGCTGGTTGAACAGCTGGGAGATGGGGCGAGCCTTGGACTGGTTGTCCCAGTTGCGGATGAGCTGCTCCTTGATCTCGGCGAAGCGGCCCGGATCCGGATAGCCCAGGGTGCGGTTGCCGAGGATCATGTCGAGCAGCAGCGGCTGTTTGTCGGCAAAGCCGCTCAGGTTGATGGTAAAGCCGCCCTGGTGGGCATAGATCTGGTAGCCCAGCCCTGCCAGCTCTGCCGGGTAGGTGAGGGCGTTGAGGTGATCGGTGAGCAGCTCCACCGCCAGCCGTGCCATGGCGATGTGGCGCGGGCTTTTGACCGCGTGCTCACTGTCGATGGAGATGTAGAGATTGCCCTTGGGCACGCTGAACTGATGTTCGTACAGATGCCAGAGCCGAAACCCAGGCCTGTCGATGAGGCAGGCGGGCATGTCGGCCTGCAGCGCCGGCTGGCGCGGATCGAGCCGGCTGCTGATAAAGGGATTGGGCAAGGGCAGGGCGAGGGACGGGTCAGGTGTGCTCTGTTGCCAATGGATCTTCTCCGCCTCCGTGATGACGTCGACGCCATAGGGGGTCTGATACCAGCGGGCGAGGCGATCTGTGGTCAACTCCGGCGCCGAGATGGTCATGCGCAGGTTGTGCGGGGTGAGCTTGGCGAGCAGTCGGCGGATCAGCGCCTCGTCGTATTCGCGCATCATGTAGTCGCCGTAGAGCAGGTCTTCGGCTTTGTAGCTAAAGAGGTTGAGCACCAGCCCGGAGACGGTGTCGAGTGCCCGGCCCCGCTCCTGGAAGCGGAATGCCGACTCGAGCACGGTGCGCTTCTCTTCGTAGCGCCAGCTTTCCACCCCATCGTGTTCGATGAGCTTCAGATAGCCGAACAGGGCGGCCACTATCTCGTTGACATGTTCGAGCCCAAGCGGCGTAAGGCCGAAGCTCACCCCGAAATCCTTGAAGTTGGCACCGCTGATGCCCCCCCCGGCGGAGAGCTGGTTGACCCAGCCTTTCGCTTTCAGCAGGGAGAGCAGGCTGCCATCCCCTTCATAACCGATGAGGTGGCTCAGGAAGGTGAGGGGTTTTTTGTCATAAAACTCGTCGACGTTGGGCAGCGGGAAGGTCAGCGCCAGCTTGCGGGTCTCCTTGACCGGATTGATGCGGATGCGGATGCCGAGGTCGTCGAGGCGATAGAGAGGGTGCGTCAGGGGCGGTATTCCCAAATTGCGATTCAAAATGGGAGCGAAAAAGCGATCGCACCACGCAATCTGGGTCCCGATGGATTCAGGCGAGATCATCACCAGCGCCATGCGATCTGCGCTGTAGTGAGATTCGTAGAACCGGATGAGATCGGCACGCAGATCCCGACCGGGCAGATCGGCCAGGGTATCCAGGTTGCCGACCGAGAATTTGGAGAAGGGGTGGGCCGGGTTGACCGTCTCTTTATGTACCTGGTAGCTGCGGCGCACATCGTCCTGCAGCTTGAGGCGGTACTCGGAGTCGACTGCGTTGCGCTCCTTGTCTACCCATTCGGGGGTGAAGGTGGGGCAGATGAAGAACTGGGAAAAACGGTCGAGCCCGGCCTCGAAGAAGCCGTTGTCTATCTCGAAAAAGAAGTTGGTGAACTCGGTGCCGGTCCAGGCGTTGTTGCTGCCACCATGACGACTCATAAATTGCTGGTACTCACCCGGCTTGGGATAAGTTCGGGTGCCCAGGAACAGCATGTGCTCCAGGAAATGAGCCATCCCCTGTCGATCGGCCGGATCGTCGAAATGACCTGTGTTGACGGCCAGGGAAGCGGCTGACTTGTCGGTATCGGGATCGCAGATCAACAAGACCCTGAGCCGGTTTGCCAGCTCCAGATAGTGGTACTGCCGGTGGTCATTAGGACTGGCATATGGGCTCATTGGGGCATGACTCATGTTGGATTTATTTGAATTTAAACATGATTATCGACCCCGCTATCCAGTGAGGCAAACCCTTTTCTGAGAGGTAGCGCAATTGTTTCCCCCGGCATGGCGGGGTAAGATCCCCCCGCTATCAAAACAGGCCCCTTGGGCGAGGTTGTAATGAAAATCTACATCATGCGTCATGGCCAGGCTGGCATGAATGCGAAAACAGATGAACAGCGTCCACTGACCGAGCAGGGCATTAAAGAGTCCATCCACATGGCAAGTTGGCTGGCGCCCCAGCTGGATGGTGAACTGGGTTTGGTTGTTCACAGCAATTATCTGCGTGCCAGACAAACCTGGCAGAGCATATGCAATCAATTACCCAAGGCCGCCAGGGTCGAGGAGAGCAGCGAGATCACCCCCTATGGCGACCCGGCGTTTGTCGCGAGCTATCTCACTGCGCTGGCGGCAACACATGACAATATTTTGATGGTCAGCCACCTGCCGCTGGTGGGGTATCTGGTGCACAGCCTCTGTCCTGCAGCGGGTGCGCCCATGTTTGCCACCTCGGGTCTGGCCTGTATCGAGTGGCAAGATGACAAGGGGGTCTTGCTCTGGTTGGAAGGACGACATACAATACGCTAGAAGTTAATAAAAAGTTATAAATTGGTTTTTTGGGGAAGAGAGTCGCGATTTTTCCGGATGTTTATATAGATTTTACGGAATTATTTCGCAGAAGCTGCTGTCATACGGATACAACTGCAAGAGGTTGCAAACGATGAGAGTGTTCAAGAAGTACCTGCCACTGATGGTGGCAAAACATGTCAAAACCTTCTTCAAGGGACGGATCTATATCCACGGCAGGGGGCGTTTTGATTTCCAGTCAGGCTTGCTGATGATGCCAACGCCAGCTGACATCCCCCACCGCCAGACCGTGGTCGAGGTCAACGCCATGATCTCCAGACTGCACATGGATGCGGCGTGATTGCTTCACCATTCCATCCCGTCGCTTCATGCCCGCCCCCGTGCGGGCATGATTGTTTTTGGCCCTGATCTGCCCACATTGGCTCTGTTCGATGCCGTTTCAAACCTGCCTGCCTTGACAAGGCTGGCCGGTACTTGCTAATCCTGCTTGCCTCTCTATACTCCCGACTCCCGCCGGGAATACCCGCTCGTTTTTTCTGGATATAGTGATGCCCTTTGCCTTCTTGTTTCCCTTCTCCTGCATGGCCATCTGGGCCGGCAATGGCATTGTCAGCAAGCTGGCGGTCGGGGTGCTCTCACCGGCGGCGCTGGCTTGGTCGCGATGGATGGTGGCAGCCATCATTTTGACGCCTTTCCTCGCGCACCGGGCCTGGCGGGATCGCGCCAAGCTGCGGGCCGGCTTCTATCACCTGGCGGCGTTGGCCCTGCTCGGCATGGTGCTGAACCAGACCTTCGGCTACTACGCGGCGCAAACCCTGGGGGCGACCGAGATAGGCCTGATGATGGGGCTGACTCCGTTGATCACTGTGCTGCTCAGCATCTGGCTGCTGCGTGAGCGTCCGACCTGGGGCGCTCTGCTCGGTGGCGCCATCTCCATTCTGGGGCTGGCCATCTTGCTGGGGCAGGGGGACCCCTCCCGTTTGATCACCCGGGGCATTCACATCGGATCCGTCTATATGCTGCTGTCGGCGGCGACTTATGCGCTCTACAGCGTGCTGCTCAAGAAGTGGGATCTGGGGCTGGACAACTGGTCCATGCTCTATGGCCAGGTGCTGTGCAGCCTGCTGTTTCTCACCCCGTTTTACCTGTTGGTGGACGGGCAGTGGCCAGATGGTCGCGCGCTCTGGCTCATCCTCTACGCCGGTATCCCTACCTCGGCTTTGTCACCCTGGCTCTGGATGCAGGGCATAGCCCTGCTGGGGGCGAGCCGTACCGCCATCTTCATGAACCTGTTGCCCGTGATGACGGCGGCGCTGCCCATCAGCTGGCTGGGGGAAAAGCTGACCAGCTATCACCTGATAGGGGGCGGCATGACGTTGCTCGGGGTCTTGCTGGCGCAACTGCTGGTCAAGCCCGTGGTACTGCGTCGCCGTGCCAGAGGGGCGCTGGCGAGCTGTCGGGAAGATTGAAAAAAAGACCGCCTTAGAGGCGGTCTTTCTGTTCAGGGGGTGAGGGCGTCACTGCGCGGTGAGGTAGAGGTCTTTGGAGTAGACCACGTCTTGCGGGTTCTGATAGGGATAGCCCTTGATACTGGGCTTGAGCAGCCGTGACTTGACGTAGAAGTAGACGGGGGCGATGGGAGCCTCGTCATCGATCAGCGCCTCGGCCTGCTGATAGAGCTGGTTGCGCTCGGCCGGATCCTTGGAGTCATGGGCCTTGGCCAGCAGGGCATCATACTGCTTGTTGAACCACTTGCCGCTGTTGGCGCTGCTGCTGGAGGTCATGATGTCGAGGAAGGTCGAAGCATCGTTGTAATCCCCGTTCCAGGAGTAGCGGCTGACGCCGAAATCCCCCTCATTGAGCGCGGACACCATGGTTTTCCACTCCATGTTGTTGAGCTTGGCGCTGACTCCCAAGTTGTGCTTCCACATGGAGGAGATGGCCAACGCTATCTTCTTGTGGCTCTCGTTGGTGTTATAGAGGATATCCACATCCAGCGGCTTGTCTGGGCCGTAGCCCGCCTCGCTCAGCAGCGCTTTCGCCTGTTTGATGCGCTCCTCCTTGCTCAGCAACTGGCTGACCGGGCGCTTGAGCTCGAAACCGTCGACGCTTGGCGGGGTCAGGCTGAAAGCGGAGAGTTGACCTTGCCCCAGGATCTTCTCGGTGATGGTGTCCCTGTCGATGGCAAGCGACAGCGCCTTGCGCACTTTCGGGTCGTCGAACGGTTTGCGCTGAGTGTTGAACACATAG
Organism: Aeromonas sp. 1HA1; assembly: GCF_029237385.1. Taxonomy (NCBI): domain Bacteria; kingdom Pseudomonadati; phylum Pseudomonadota; class Gammaproteobacteria; order Aeromonadales; family Aeromonadaceae; genus Aeromonas; species Aeromonas sp. 1HA1. Next base: position 23,896 of record NZ_JAACGC010000049.1, on the reverse strand, counting down.
TAATAGGTGGCGAGCATGGGCGCGTTGACCAGCTCCTCAGGGCTCTTGCTCTTGAGCTGTTTGTACTGCTCCAGCGGATAGGTAGTGTAGTGCAGTTCACCGGCGCGATAGCGGTTGTAGGCGGCGGTATCCGAGACTATCTCAAGATAGAGCACCTTGTTGAGCACTGTGTTCTGGTTATCCCAGTAGAGGGGATTGCGCTCGGCGATGAGCCGCTCGTTGGGGGTCCACTCCTTGAGCACAAAGGCGCCGTTGGAGACGATGTTGCCTGGCTTGACCCACTCATGCCCGAACTTCTCTATGGTCGCCTTCGGCGCCGGGAAGGTGGTGTAGTGAGAGAGGGTTTTGAGGAAGAAGGGCACCGGGTTCGTTAATGTGATCTGCAGGGTATGAGCATCGATCGCCTTGATGCCCAGCGTATCCGGACTCTGCTTGCCCTGTACCACCTCACTGGCGTTGGTGACGCCGGTCAGCTCGATGAACCAGGCATAGTTGGAGGCATTCTTGGGATCCGCCGCCCGCTGCCAGCCATAGACATAATCGGCCGCCGTTACCGGCTCGCTGTTGGACCATTTGGCATCGGGCCTCAGCTTGAAGGTGTAGACGGTGCCCGTGCTGTCGAGCTCGTAGCCAAGGGCGCCGGCAGGTTGCAGTTTACCCTTGCCATCCAGGGTGTAGAGCCCCTCGAACAGGTCGTTGACGATATCGCTGCCCGCGCTCTCTTCCACCATTTGGGGATCGATGGAGGCGGGTTCCGTATTGATGTTGCGAATGAAGGTTTGCTGCTCCGCAGGTAGCAGCTGGGTACCGGCAGGTACCTGTGCCGCCATGATGGGGAGTGCGAACAGGGCAGCAACCGTGCCGGCAATGAGAGTCCTTTTCATTGAATATCCTTATGTTTTTTTGCTTCCAACGCCTGGCCAGTGTGCGGGATCGATCTGGAGATCTCAAGAGGAGGGCACTGACCTTGCCGTCAGCTACCCAGATTGGGGGGCCAAGTGGGCCGTTGCACCCACCATGGCGGCCTGTTCGTGACTTTGCATCACGAATTAACATGGTGAAAGTTACCGATTGACACCGGTTTAAGCGTGTTTTTGTGGGGTCTGGAGGGCCATGATGCGCATTTATCCAGCGGCTTAATTCGCTGCAAAAACAAAAAACAAACGTTACATTAGGTTACAAAACAAGGCTGCCGAGGATCGGCACTTTTTTTGTCGGTGCGTGCAAACGTTTTCAAAGCCAACGGAAACGATCTTAAAGGAACAATAATGCGAAACATGATCACCATGGGCGAGTTCATCGTCAAAAAACAGGCGGATTATCCCACCGCGACCGGGGAGTTGACCTCGTTGCTCAGTTCCATCCGTCTGGCCGCCAAAGTGGTGAACCGGGAGATCAACAAGGCGGGGCTGGCAGATATCATTGGCTCCATGGGCGCTGAGAACGTGCAGGGCGAGGTACAGCAGAAGCTGGATGTGTACGCCAACGAGCGTTTCAAGGCGGCGCTGGAGGCGCGCGGCGAAGTGTGTGGCATGGCGTCTGAAGAGGAGGAGGATTTCGTCTCCTTCGATTCCGAGCTCTCCCGTCACTCCAAATACGTGGTGCTGATCGATCCCCTCGACGGCTCGTCCAACATCGATGTCAACGTCTCGGTCGGTACCATCTTCTCCATCTACCGCCGCGTCAGCACGTCCGGTGCCGGTGTCACCCTGGAAGACTTCCTGCAGCCGGGCAACCGTCAGGTCGCTGCCGGTTACGTGGTCTACGGCTCCTCCACCATGCTGGTCTACACCACCGGCTTTGGTGTCAACGGCTTTACCTACGACCCGTCCATTGGCTGCTTCTGCCTCTCCCACGAGAACATCCGCATCCCGGAGGAGGGCAAGATCTATTCCATCAACGAGGGCAACTACATCAAGTTCCCGGACGGGGTGAAGAAGTACCTCAAATATTGCCAGGAGCGGGACGAGGCGACCCACAGACCCTACACCTCCCGTTACATCGGCTCTCTGGTCTCCGATTTCCATCGCAATCTGCTCAAGGGCGGCATCTACATCTATCCGTCCGGTACCAACTCCCCGAACGGCAAGCTGCGCCTGCTCTATGAGTGCAATCCCATGGCGTTTTTGGTGGAGCAGGCCGGTGGCAAGGCCTCAGACGGATTTGGCCGCATCATGGACATCCAGCCCACCGCACTGCATCAGCGCACCCCTTACTTTGTCGGTTCCACCAAGATGGTGGAGCGGGCCGAGGCCTTTATGCGCGAATTCTCCTCCCACGAGGATCCGGCCCATCAGGATTGAAGCCCGAATGTCGTGCCTGCGATGAGCAGATAAAAAAACGGGAGCCGAATTGGCTCCCGTTTTGTTTGAGTGAGGTCACTCGTCTCAGTGACTGGTATGGCTGGCAAGATCCGCCAGCAAGCCATCCACCAGTTTCAGGCGCATGGCCCGGTCCGAGGTCGGCACCTGGAAGCGCAAGCGGGTCGGCCCGTCCATCTTGTAGATGCGCGGCTGCTCGGAGAGCAGCTTGACCAGATAGCCAGGGTTGACGCGGGTCTCCTGGGTGAAGTCCAGGTAACCGCCGCGCTCGCTCATCTCCACCCGGCGAATGCCCAGCGCAGTGGCGCGCTGGCGGAAGGCGGCCAGCTCCAGCAGGGTTTTGGTCGCCTCCGGCAGCAGGCCGAAGCGGTCTATCAGCTCCACTTTCAGCTCGCGCAGCTCCTGCTCATCGGCCGCGCTGGCGATGCGCTTGTACATGGAGAGGCGCATGTTGACGTCCGGTATGTAGTCGTCCGGCAAGAGCGCTGGCAGGCGCAGCTCCACTTCGGTGTGCTGGCTCATCAGCTGCTCCAGCGACGGCTCCTTGCCATTTTTCAGCGCCTCGACCGCCTGCTCCAGCATCTCCATGTAAAGGGTGAAGCCGACCGATTCGATCTGGCCGCTCTGATCGTCGCCCAGCAGCTCGCCGGCACCCCGGATCTCCAGATCGTGGGTCGCCAGCGCAAAGCCGGCGCCAAGATCCTCGAGCGAGGCGATGGCTTCAAGCCGCTTGACCGCATCCTTGCTCATCAGCTTGGGATGGGGGGTGAGCAGGTAGGCATAGGCCTGGTGGTGGGAGCGGCCAACCCGGCCCCGTAACTGGTGCAACTGGGCCAGCCCCAGATGATCGGCGCGGTCCATGATGATGGTGTTGGCACTCGGCACGTCTATGCCGGTCTCTATGATGGTGGTGCAGACCAGCATGCTGAAGCGCTGGTGGTAGAAGTCCGACATGACACGCTCAAGATCGCGCTCGCGCATCTGACCGTGGGCGATGCCGATGCGTGCCTCGGGCACCAGCTCGGCGAGATCGCTGGCGCATTTTTCGATGCTCTCCACGTCGTTGTGCAGGTAGTAGACCTGACCGCCGCGCTTGAGTTCACGCAGCACCGCCTCGCGGGTGACCGCAGGCTCCTGCTGGCGCACGAAGGTCTTGATGGCGAGCCGTTTGGCGGGCGGGGTGGCGATGATGGAGAGATCCCGCATGCCAGCCATCGCCATGTTGAGGGTGCGCGGGATCGGCGTCGCTGTGAGGGTCAGGATATCCACGTCGGCCCGCAGCGCCTTGATCTTCTCCTTCTGGCGTACCCCGAATCTGTGCTCCTCATCGACCACCAGCAGCCCCAGATCCTTGAAGGTGAGCTCTGAGCCCAAGAGCTTGTGGGTGCCGATGATGATGTCCACCTTGCCCTCGCGCAGCTCTTTCATGACGGCATTCTGCTCCTTGGCGGAGCGGAAGCGGCTCAGTACCTCGACCCGCACCGGCCAGTTGGCGAAGCGATCGCGGAAGTTGTCGTAGTGCTGCTGGGCCAGCAAGGTGGTCGGCACCAGCACCGCCACCTGCTTGCCGCCGTGGACCGCCACGAAGGCGGCGCGCATCGCCACCTCGGTCTTGCCAAAGCCCACGTCGCCGCACACCAGCCGATCCATGCTCTTGGCCTGACACATATCCCCCAACACAGCGTTGATGGCGTTGAGCTGATCTTCTGTCTCCTCGAACGGGAAACCGGCGGCAAACTGGCGGTAAGCCTCTCTGTCGTGCTGGAAGGCAAAACCGTGACGGGCTGCCCGCAGGGCGTACACATCCAGCAGCTCGGCCGCCACGTCGCGCACCTTCTCCGCCGCCTTGCGCCGCGCCTTGACCCAGGCCTCACCGCCCAGCTTGTGGCTGGGCGGATTGTCGGAGCCGGTGTAGCGGCTGATGAGGTGCAGGCTGGTAACCGGCACAAACAGCTTGTCACCACCGGCATACTCCAGGGTCAGGAACTCGGTGGGCAGGCCGCCGGCATCGATGGTTTCGAGCCCGAGATAGCGGCCGACCCCGTGATCCAGGTGCACCACCGGCTGGCCCTGGGTCAGCTCGCCGAGATTGCGGATCACCGCATCTGAGCTTAGGTTCTTGCTCTTCTCCCGCTGGCGTTTGCTGCGTACCTTGCCCCCCAGCAGCTCGGTCTCAGTGATAAGGGCGAGTGCGTCCTTGCCGCTCTCCTGCAAAAGGAAGCCCCGCTCCAGCGGCGCCACCAGCAGGCCGTGGCGCGCCTTGCTCGCCATGAAGGCCTCGAGGGAGGAGAACTCCTTGGGCTGCAGGGCGATGCGCGCCAGCAGATCGCCGAGCACCTCGCGCCGCCCTTCGGATTCCACTGCAAACAGGGTGCGGCCCGTGAAGCTGTCCAGGAACTGGCCCAGCGCCAGCATGGGTTGCTCCTTGCTGTGATCGAGCTGCAGTTCGGGCAGGGGGGCGATGGGGAGATCCCACTGGCCGGCCCCGCCGTCGGTGGCAGCCTCCTGCAACCGTACGGCGCCATAGTGGCCGAGCGCCGCAAACAGCTGCTCCACCGGCAGGTAGATCTGTTGAGGGGGCAGCAGCGGGCGCGTGTTGTCCCAACGTCTGTCCTCATAGCGCTGGCCTATGTCATTCCAGAACCGCTGGGCCGCGGGATAGATCTCCCCTACTGTGAGCAGCAAGGTGTTGTCCGGCAGATAATCGAACAGGCTGGCCGTCTGGTTGAAGAAGAGCGGCAGATAGTATTCGATGCCCGCGGGCCAGCGCCCCTTGCTCACCTCCTGATAGACGGAGCCCTCGGCGCGCGACAGCTCGAACTGTTCACGAAATTGGCCACGGAACAGCTCGATGGCCGCCTCGTCGGTGGGAAACTCCCGGGCCGGCAGCAGGCTGACCGTCTTGACGGGGTCGCTGGATCGCTGGGTCTCGGGATCAAACGGGCGTATGGAGTCCACCTCGTCATCGAAGAAGTCGATGCGATAGGGGCTGTTGCTGCCCATGGGGAACAAGTCGAGCAGTGAGCCACGGGCGGCAAATTCTCCGTGCTCCAGCACCTGCTCCACCGCCACGTAGCCGGCTTCGGCCAGGCGTCCCCGCAACTGTTGCAGGTTGAGACGCTGGCCGGCCTTCACCATCAGGCTGTACTTGTCGAGATAGGCCCGGGGGGCACAGCGCAGCATCAGGGTGGAGATGGGCACGATCAGCACGCCGTTGCTCATCTGCGGCAGCTTGTAGAGGGTCTCGAGGCGCTGGGAAATGATGTCCTGATGGGGGGAGAAGGTGTCGTAGGGCAGCGTCTCCCAGTCCGGGAACATCAGCACAGGCGAGCCCTGGTCTGCCAACAGGAACTGAAGCTCCTGCTCGAGGCGCAGGGCACTCGGGGTATCGGCGGTCACCAGCAGGACGGGGCGGTTGGCCTCCTGGGTGAGGCGGGCGGCAACCAGCGAGAGGCTGCTGCCTGTCAACTGGCCGAGCGTTAATTTTTGGCCCGCCTTGGCGGGCAAGGCGGGAAGCTTCATTGGCATCATTCGATTCTTTTAACGTTGGCGGTCTTGAGCACGAAGTTTGAGTTGCTTGGATTGCACATGCAGGCTGGCACGCACCAGCAGTTCGCGGTCATCCTCGCGGATCCTCACATAGTCGAGCAGCACGTGGGTGCCGTGTTCGCTCGGTTCCAGCTGCTTTACCTGGGCATAACAGTAAATGGCGGAGGCCTCTTCCCGCAGGAATATCTTGAGCCGCACTATCTGGTGCAGGTGCGGCGGCTCGCCATGGCCCTGGTGCGGATGCAGGTAAGTGAGCTGGCCGGCGCTAAAGCGCAGCGTGTGGAAGCGATGCTCGGGGTGATCCTGCACCGACAGCACATAGCCCATGATCATGTCGATCTTGCGGGACTGCTGATTGACTATCTCCACCAGGTCGTGCATCGACTCGTTCTGGTTGCGCATCAGGCGACTGGTCACTATGTCGATGGAGGTGATGGAGGAGGCGATGCGAAAGGGTTCGGGCAGTTCGGCTTCCAGTGCCTCCAGCGTCGGCAGATGAAAGTCACCGGGCATGGGGATCACATTGACCGGGGTGGCATGGGTGACGCTGAAGAACTGTTCCTGCATGGAGGCTATCCCTTGTTGTCATAGACGGTTTCCCTTTATTATCCGGTATCTTATTTTGTTGGCAACGTAGATATCCTTGAAGACTGGACTTTTTCAGCCACTGTCGCTGGCCATTGGCCTTCGTTACGCAGGCTCACGACGCAGTAACCGCTTCGTTTCATTCATCTCCCTGTTTTCCACCTTTGGTATCGCCATCGGGGTCGCGGCCCTGATGGTGGTCATCTCTGTGATGAACGGCTTCGAGGGGCAGCTCAAGGGGCGCATCCTGGGGGTGATCCCCCATGTGGTGGTGACCAATCAGGCTGGCCGCATCGACGCCCAGCCCGCAGGGTTACCCGATCTGGCCAACTTGCCCCATGTGATCGCCAGCGCCCCCATGCTCGACAGCGAAGGCATGTTGCAGAGCCCGGGTCAGCTCACTGGCGTCAGCGTGCAGGGCATAGACCCGGCCCTGTGGCCAAAGGAGGACATACTGCACGCCCAGATGCAGCTGGGACGCCTCGACAGTTTGCAGCGCGGTGACTATCACATAGTGCTGGGGCAGGGGGTGGCCAATCGCCTTCAGGTCTCCATGGGCGATCAGGTTCGTCTTATCCTGACCGAAGGCACCCGTTTCACCCCCTTTGGCCGGGTGCCGGCCCAGCGGCTGTTTACCGTCTCCGGGATCTTCGGTGTGGGTGCCGACGTGGACAGCCAGGTTGCGCTGATCGCGCTGGGGGATGCCCAGCGCCTGCTGCGCCTGCCGACAGAAACCGTCGGCGGCATTCGACTCTGGCTGAATGACCCCTTCGCCGCCGACCAGGTGATAAAGACGACGCTGCCGGATGGACTGGAGTGGCAGGACTGGCGCCGCGAGCGCGGCGATCTGTTCCAGGCGGTTGCCATGGAGAAGCGTATGATGGGGCTCATGCTGGTGCTGATCATTGCGGTCGCCACCTTCAACATCCTCTCTGCCCTGGTGATGGTGGTCACCGACAAGGAGGGGGAGGTGGCCATTTTGCGCACCATGGGCATGAACGAGGCAGGGATAGTCAAGATCTTCATGGTGCTCGGCGCCTCCAGCGGTGTGATTGGTGCCCTGCTCGGTGGTCTGGTCGGGCTCGGCCTCTCTCTGGGTCTTAACCCCCTGCTCAATGCGGTGGGGCTCAACCTCTACATGACGGCCGGTGGCAGCGGCCTGCCGGTGATCGTGGAGCCGGCCCAGGTCATCACCATCTTGCTGGGGGCCGTGCTGCTCAGCTTCAGCGCCACCCTCTATCCTGCGGCCCGTGCGGCACGGGTGAAACCGGCCGAGGCGCTGCGTTATGAATAATTCATCTTCTATTGTTACATCCGGCGTTAGTGGAGCCCCGTTTATGAATGACCCCTTCTCCTTTGAACCTCTGCTGCGTTGTCAGGCACTGAATCATGTCTATAAAGAGGGCGAACTGGAGACCCAGGTGCTCAAGGGGATCGACTTGTCCGTCGCCCCCGGCGAAATGCTGGCGGTGGTGGGCAGCTCGGGCTCGGGCAAGACCACCCTGCTGCACCTGATGGGGGCGCTGGACAATCCGTCGAGCGGCGCCGTGCTGTTCAAGGGGCAGGATATCCATCATTGGGACAGTCGCACCCAGGCCAAATTCCGCAACCAGGAGCTGGGGTTCGTCTACCAGTTCCACCACCTGCTCGCCGAGTTCACCGCACTGGAGAACACCGCCATGCCGCTGCTGATCGCCGGCGAGTCGGTGGCCAGTGCCACCGACAAGGCGACTCGCATGCTGGGGCGGGTGGGGCTCTCCCATCGCCTCCATCACAGACCCTCCGAGCTCTCCGGTGGCGAACGCCAACGGGTGGCCATCGCCCGTGCCCTGGTCAATGAGCCGAGCCTGGTGCTGGCGGACGAGCCCACCGGCAACCTGGATCACGCCAGTGCCACCGCCGTCTACGAGCTCTTGTGCGAGCTCAACCGCGAGCTGGGCACGGCGTTTGTGGTGGTCACTCATGATCTCAGCCTGGCTGCCAAGCTCCATCGGCGGGTGACCCTGGTGAGCGGCATCATGGCGGAGGTCGCCTGATGTTCAAACCGCTGCCCCTCTTTCTGGGCCTGCGTTACAGCCGCTCCCGTCGTCGCAACGGCTTCATCGCCTTTATTTCCGCCTCCTCCCTCATCGGCATCGCCCTGGGGGTGATGGCGCTCATTCTGGGTTTGTCTGCCATGAACGGGTTCGAGCGGGAGCTGAAAGACAGGGTGCTCTCCGTGGTGCCTCATGGCGAGCTGATGGGGATGGAGGCGCCGCTGCCCGACTGGCCCACGTTGCGCGACTACCTGCTGGCCCAGCCCGGCGTGGAAGCCGCCGCGCCCGTGATCCGGCTTGATGGGCTGCTGGAGCACGGCAATGCCCTCAAGGGATTGCAGGTACGCGCCGTGCTACCCGAGCTCGAAGCCAATTTGTCCGAAGCGGGCAAGTACATGACGGGGCGCGGTCTGCGCGAGCTGCAGGCGGGTGAGCACGGGCTCATTCTCGGCAAGACCATCGCCGACAAGCTGGGGGTCACCATCGGGGATACGGTCGCGCTCTTGCTGCCCCAGGCGGGCGATGCGTCCGCCATCAAAAACCCGAAACGGGAATCCCTCAAGGTGGTGGGATTGCTCGAGATCGGTGGCCAATTAGACGGTGTGCTCGGTTTTATGCACCTGGCCGATGCCCAGGCCATCACCGGCATGGGCAGTGCGGTGGAGGGCTTCAGCCTCAAAGTCACGAACGTGCTCAAGGCGCAGTCCATCACGGTGGCTGCCGCCCAGAAATTCCCGCACTACGTCTACATCAGTAGCTGGATGAGCCGCCAGGGGTATCTCTATCAGGACATCCAGATGGTGCGTACTGTCATGTACGTGGTGATGCTGATGGTGGTGGCGGTGGCCTGCTTCAACATCGTCTCCACCCTGGTGATGGCGGTGAACGAGAAGCGCAGCGAAATTGCCATCTTGAAGACCATGGGGGCGAGCCCAGGTCAGATCCGGCTCACCTTCGTCATTCAGGGCATGGTGAATGGTGTGATGGGGGCGCTGCTCGGAGCGCTGATCGGCGGCCTGCTCTCCAGCAAGCTGACCCAGATCCTGAGCTTCATTGAAGGGGTGATCGGCCACCGGTTCCTCAACCCTGACATCTATTTCATCGACTTCCTGCCCACCGAATTGCATCTGCAGGATCTGTTGATCGTGACCGGAGCGGCCATACTGATGAGCCTGTTGGCGACGCTTTACCCCGCTTGGCGGGCGAGCGGACTGGTGCCATCCCGCGAGCTGGGTCACTGATGCGCGGCATCTGAGCCGCCGATAAAGAACGAAGGGCCCGCCGGTGCAAACCGGCGGGCCCTTCTGTTTTCAGGTCGTGTGGCGTGGCTTAGTGCGCGTTCAGCTCATCGAGCGGCAGCGAGAAGCTGGCCACGAAGACGTCGATGAAGTAGCGCATCTGCGGGCTCATCCGTGCTTCCAGCATCCCCTCCAGCCGTTTGCGGGCCGGTTCGAACTCCCGGTTGCCGACGCTTAACTCCTCCAGACACTTGGTGTAGGCGCAGAGGGTATCGGCATCCTTCACCAGTCGGGCCAGTTCGGCATCCTGCGCGCCCGAGTCCAGCAGGGGGCGAAAATCCTCCATCAGTTCCGGTGGCAGCATAGCGAGCAAACGCTGCTCGGCGGCCAGCTCTATCTTCTTGTACTCCCGGGCAATTTCGGGATTGAAGTACTTGACCGGGGTTGGCAAATCGCCGGTCAGCACCTCGCTGCTGTCGTGATAGAGCGCCATCACAGCGGCGCGATCGGCGTCCACATTGCCACCGAACAGTCGATTGTGGATGAGCCCAAGGGCGTGGGCCACCATGGCCACTTGCAGGCTATGCTCGGCGATGTTTTCGGGTTGTATGTTGCGCATCAGTGGCCAGCGATAGATGAGTCTCATGCGGGCGAGATTGGCGAAAAAGTGGCTGGGAAGCATGGCTGGCCTCGGGCGGTAGTAATGAAAAAGGGCAGACCCTAGTCTGCCCTTTTTTTGCGGCGCAGGCAGCTTGCCTGTGCGATTTTCGTGGTACTCAGCGAATGTAGCGACCGGATTCGGCTTCGTGATTGGTCACCACCATCTGACCAATGGGGGCAAGGGCGATCAGCGCCAGCTTGAGGTGCTGGATACCAAACGGAATACCTATGATGGTCACGAAGCAGGCCAGCGCCGAGGCGATGTGGCCGATGGCCAGCCAGATCCCGAGCACCAGGAACCAGAGGATGTTGCCGATCAACCCCAGGGTGCCTGTGCCTATATCACTCTGCCCTGTCATGCTCTTGCGGCTCACCGCCTGCTTGCCAAACGGGAAGAAGGTGAAGGTGCCGATGACGAAGCAGGCACGACCCCAGGGGATCCCGATCAGCGAGACAAAGCAGAGCAGAGCTGCCAGCCACCAGGCCAGCCCCATGAAGACGCCCCCCAGTAGAAACCAGAGCAGGTTAAACAAGAAGCGGAAAAAGGCCATGTTGGTCACTCCAGACTCATAAATTTGGTTGTCACCATAGCGAGCAGCAGCCATGGACGCAATGGTTGATGTGATGGGGTGGACAATTTGGGTCGCAGTCCACGAACAGGGCGGCTTTTTCGCGGGAAATGAGGTGAAAAAGTAGGCCTTTGCGCGAAAAAAGGTGAGCAAGTGCAAATTCTTGTGTATCGCGCGCTTGAAGTCGGGCCAGGGCTTCCCCATATAAGAGTCAGATTTGCGCGAATTGTGCCTTCGGCCCCTCGTTGGGGGATGTGTGGCTCGACTCGACCAAAGTGCGCCGCTATAATGCCGCGTCATCTTTTCTCATCACAAAGACAGTCGTTGTCTTTATAAACAGGAAGACTCCGGGCTTTGCCCAGGGGCAATAAGGGTCAGCACACAGTGCTGAGTTGAACGAGGTAAAAGAATGCAAGTTTCTGTAGAGACAACCCAGGGTCTGGAACGCCGTCTTACCATCACTGTACCGGCTGCTACCGTTGACGCTGCCGTGCGTAAAGAATTGAATGGCCTGGCCAAAACCCGTCGCGTCGACGGTTTCCGTCCTGGCAAGGCGCCGGTTACCATCATCAAGAAGATGTTCGGTGCCATGGCTCACGCTCGCGTTGCTGATGAAATGATGCAGAGCAACTTCATCAAGGCCATCATCGAAAACAAATTAAGCCCCGTCGGTGCCCCGACCATGGACCCGAAAGAGATCCAGGAAGGTCAGGACTTCGTCTTCAGCGCCACTTTCGAAGTGTACCCCGAGTTTGAAGTGGCTGGCCTCGAGACCATCAAGGTCGAGAAGCCGGTTGCGACTGTCAAGGATGCAGATCTGGCCAACATGATCGACACCCTGCGCAAGCAGCACGCCACCTGGGCTGATGTTGATGCCGCCACTGCCGATGGCATGCGTGTGACCATGGACTTCATCGGTTCCATCGACGGTGAAGAGTTCGACGGCGGCAAAGCCGAAGGCTTCAACCTGGTACTGGGTGCTGGCCGCATGATCCCTGGCTTCGAAGACGCCATCATGGGCAAGAAAGCAGGCGACGAGTTCACCATCGACGTGACCTTCCCGGCTGACTACCACGCTGAAAACCTGAAAGGCAAGGCAGCCAAGTTCGCTGCCAAGCTTAATAAGGTTGAAGAGCAGATCCTGCCCGAGCTGACCGAAGAGTTCGTCAAGCGTTTCGGCATCGAGAGCGGTAACGTTGAAGAGCTGAAAGCCGAAGTGCGCAAGAACATGGAGCGCGAACTGGCTCAAGCCCTGAAAAACAGCGTGAAAGAGCAAGTGCTGAACGGCCTGGTTGAAGTCAACCAGATCGATCTGCCGAAGGCTGCCGTTGCGCAGGAAGTTGACGCCCTGCGTCAGCAGGCCCTGCAGCGTTTCGGTGGTTTCCAGGGCGGCAACGCACCTGAGCTGCCGGCCGAGTTGTTCCAGGCCCAGGCCGAGCGTCGTGTTCGCGTAGGTCTGCTGTTGGGCGACGTGATCCGTACCAATGAGATCAAGGCTGACGATGCCCGCGTGACCAGCATCATCGAGTCCATGGCCACTGCCTACGAAGATCCGAAGGAAGTGATCGAGTACTACCAGAAGAATGAGCAAATGCTGAATGGCGTGCGCAATCTGGCGGTTGAAGATCAAGCCATCGACCTGATCCTGTCCAAGGCGCAAGTGACCGAGAAAGAAGTTGCCTTTGACGAAGTGATCAATAAGTCCGGTGCCGCTGCCTAAGATCATTTGACTTAAGGTCAAGACTGTTAAGTATAATGGCTCGTGTGATCTCCACTCGGGCCATTTTATTTTAGGGACAATGCCTTATGTACAAGAACTATAACGATGTGACTGAATCCCCACGCAATGCGCTCATCCCCATGGTGGTAGAGCAAACTGCAAAAGGGGAGCGTTCCTACGACATCTATTCTCGTCTGTTGAAGGAGCGGGTGATCTTCCTGACCGGTCAGGTCGAGGATCATATGGCGAATCTGGTGGTAGCCCAGTTGCTGTTCCTGGAGTCAGAGAATCCTGATCAGGACATCAGCATCTACATCAACTCTCCGGGTGGTGCCGTCACGGCCGGCATGTCCATTTATGACACCATGCAGTTCATCAAGCCGGATGTCAGGACAGTTTGCATGGGGCAGGCCTGCTCCATGGGGGCCTTCCTGCTGGCCGGTGGTGCCAAGGGCAAGCGTTCCTGCCTGCCTAATGCCCGCGTGATGATCCATCAGCCGTTGGGCGGTTTCCAGGGCCAGGCATCTGATATCCAGATCCATGCCCAGGAGATCCTGAAGATCAAGAATACCCTGAACGAGCGCCTGGCGTTCCATACCGGGCAGGACATGGCCAACATAGAGCGTGATACCGACCGTGACAATTTCATGTCCGCCGAACAAGCCGTGGCTTATGGTCTGGTAGACGAGATCCTGAGCCAGCGCGGCTGAGCAGGGTGTCCCGGACTGTTGTAAACTCAACAGGACGATCCATCCTCTATTGATAAAACGAGGTTGCTGAATGACAGAAAAACGCAAGGGTGAGGGTGACAAGCTGCTCTACTGCTCTTTTTGCGGCAAAAGCCAGCATGAAGTGCGCAAGCTGATCGCTGGCCCTTCCGTCTACATATGTGATGAGTGTGTCGAGCTGTGCAACGACATCATCCGCGAAGAGATCCGCGAGATCTCTCCCAAGCGCGATGGTAGCGAGCTGCCGACCCCTCATGAAATCCGTGCTCACCTGGATGACTATGTGATCGGGCAGGAATATGCCAAGAAGGTGTTGGCCGTGGCCGTCTACAACCACTACAAGCGTCTGCGCAACAGCAGCGAAGCCGGTGGTGTGGAGTTGGGCAAGTCCAACATTCTGCTGATTGGCCCGACCGGTAGCGGCAAGACGCTGCTGGCCGAAACACTCGCTCGTCTGCTGGATGTGCCGTTTACCATGGCCGACGCCACCACTTTGACCGAAGCCGGTTATGTGGGCGAAGACGTGGAAAACATCATCCAGAAGCTGCTGCAAAAGTGTGACTACGACGTAGAGAAGGCCCAGCGTGGCATTGTCTACATTGATGAGATCGACAAGATCTCCCGCAAGTCAGACAACCCCTCGATTACCCGCGACGTGTCCGGGGAAGGTGTGCAGCAGGCCTTGCTCAAACTGATCGAAGGCACTATTGCTTCCGTCCCGCCGCAAGGTGGACGCAAGCACCCGCAGCAGGAGTTCTTGCAGGTTGATACCTCCAAGATCCTCTTCATCTGTGGTGGTGCCTTTGCCGGTCTGGACAAGGTCATTGAGCAGCGATCCGTCAAGGGCACCGGCATCGGTTTTGGCGCTGACGTCAAATCCAAGAATGCCAGAGCGACCCTGAGCGAAAACTTCGCCAAGGTGGAGCCGGAAGATCTGATCAAATATGGTCTGATCCCCGAGTTCATCGGTCGTCTGCCGGTGGTCGCGACCCTGACCGAGCTGGACGAGGCAGCCCTCATCCAGATCCTGAAAGAGCCGAAGAACGCGCTGACCAAGCAATATGCCGCGTTGTTTGATCTTGAAGGGGTGGAGCTGGAGTTCCGTGACGACGCCCTGAACGCCATCGCGCGCAAGGCGATGGAGCGGAAAACCGGTGCCCGTGGTCTGAGATCCATCGTGGAAGCCGTGTTGCTCGATACCATGTATGACCTGCCGTCCCTGGACGGTGTCAGCAAGGTGGTGATCGACGAGACAGTGATCAAAGGGGACTCCGCGCCCTTGATGATCTACGAAAATCCCGAGACCCAGGCCGCTGCATCAGAGTAACAGTCTGATTTTTAATCAAATGAAAGGGGCTTTTTGCCCCTTTCATGCTTTTTACGGTTTCGGCGATTGAATCTCATCTCTGCGCCCCCATATACTCAGCCAAGCGCTTTGCCAACGGTATAACAAGCCGAGAGGACATATATGAACCTAGAGCGTTCAGAACGCATCGAGATTCCCGTCCTGCCTCTTCGTGACGTGGTGGTTTACCCCCACATGGTCATTCCACTCTTTGTGGGGCGGGAAAAATCCATTCGCTGTCTGGAAGCGGCCATGGAGCAGGACAAAAAAGTTCTGCTGGTGGCCCAGAAGGATGCGTCAACCGATGAGCCAACGGTGGAGGAGATCTTCACCGTCGGGACTGTGGCCAATATTTTACAGATGCTCAAGCTGCCGGATGGCACCGTCAAGGTGCTGGTGGAGGGTGGCCAGCGTGCCCGTCTTGAGCGGATGATCGATGACAAGGACTTCTTCGTCGGTGAGGCGCAGTACATCGCCTCCACCGCTATCGACGAGAAGGACCAGGATGTGCTGGTACGCTCCGCCATCGGTCAGTTTGAAGGCTATATCAAGCTCAACAAGAAGATCCCGCCCGAGGTACTGACCTCGATTTCGGCGATCGACGATGCTGCACGTCTGGCCGATACCATGGCCGCGCACATGCCGCTCAAGCTCGAAGACAAGCAGAAGGTGCTGGAAATCGCCTCTGTGTCCGAGCGCATCGAGTTTCTGATGGCGATGATGGAGTCGGAGATTGACCTGCTGCAGGTCGAGAAACGTATCCGTACTCGCGTCAAGAAGCAGATGGAGAAGAGCCAGCGTGAGTATTACCTCAACGAGCAGATGAAGGCCATCCAGAAAGAGCTGGGTGAGCTGGAAGACAGCCCGGACGAGTTCGAAGCCCTCAATCGCAAGATTGAAGAGGCGGGGATGCCGGAGGAGGCCCGTGACAAGGCCCAGGCCGAGCTCTCCAAGCTGAAGATGATGTCCCCCATGTCTGCCGAAGCCACCGTAGTGCGCAGCTACGTGGACTGGATGGTGCAGGTGCCGTGGAAGGCGCGCTCCAAGGTCAAGAAAGACCTTGGCAAGGCGCAAGAGGTGCTGGACGCGGATCACTTTGGCCTGGAGAAGGTCAAGGATCGCATCCTTGAGTATCTGGCGGTGCAGGCGCGGGTGAACAAGCTCAAGGGGCCCATCCTCTGTCTGGTCGGGCCTCCCGGTGTGGGCAAGACCTCGCTGGGCCAGTCCATCGCCAAGGCGACCGGTCGCAAGTACGTGCGCATGGCGCTGGGTGGGGTGCGTGACGAGGCGGAGATCCGTGGTCACCGTCGTACCTATATCGGTTCCATGCCCGGCAAGCTCATCCAGAAGATGGCGAAGGTTGGCGTGAAGAACCCGCTGTTCCTGCTCGATGAAATCGACAAGATGAGTTCGGACATGCGCGGCGATCCCGCTTCCGCCTTGCTGGAAGTGCTGGATCCGGAACAGAACAACAGCTTCAACGATCATTACTTGGAAGTGGATTATGACCTGTCGGACGTGATGTTCGTGGCCACGTCCAACTCCATGAACATCCCGGGTCCGTTGCTGGACCGGATGGAAGTGATCCGCCTCTCCGGTTACACTGAAGATGAGAAGCTCAACATTGCCAAGCAGCATCTGGTTGCCAAGCAGATCCAGCGCAACGGCCTGAAGGAGTCCGAGATCACCATCGAAGATTCTGCCCTGGTCGGGGTGATCCGCTACTACACCCGCGAGGCGGGGGTGCGGAATCTGGAGCGCGAGATCTCCAAGATTTGTCGTAAGGCGGTCAAGCGTATCCTGCTGGACAAGAGCATCAAGCATGTTCAGGTCAATCAGGCCAATCTCAAGGAGTTCCTCGGGGTGCAGCGTTTCGATTACGGCAAGGCTACCGATCAGAACCAGGTGGGTCAGGTATGTGGTCTGGCGTGGACCGAAGTGGGCGGCGATCTGCTCACCATCGAGACCACCAATATGCCGGGCAAGGGCAAGCTCACCTACACCGGCTCGCTCGGTGACGTGATGCAGGAGTCCATCCAGGCCGCCATGACGGTGGTGCGGGCCCGTGCCGAGAAGCTGCGCATCAATGCGGACTTCTACGAGAAGCGCGATATTCACGTGCACGTGCCGGAAGGGGCGACCCCGAAAGACGGTCCGAGCGCCGGTATCGCCATGTGTACCGCCCTGGTTTCCAGCTTGACCGGCAATCCGGTCCGTGCTGATGTGGCCATGACGGGGGAAATCACCTTGCGCGGCGAAGTCTTGCCCATCGGCGGTCTCAAAGAGAAGCTGCTGGCGGCGCATCGCGGTGGTATCAAGCGTGTGCTTATCCCGAAAGAGAACGAGCGTGATCTCGAAGAGATCCCGGACAACGTCAAACAAGACCTTGAAATCTATCCGGTTCGCTGGATTGACGAGGTGCTGGAACTGGCGTTGCAGGACAATCCGCAGGGGTTTGAGCGCGTTTCTGACGTGTAAATGTTGATGCGCCGCAAATTTGGCGCATTCGGGGGGTGGTTAAGGCTTGCATGCGCCGGGTAACGGCAGTAGCCTTGACCACCGTTCGGGGACTCATGATGAGTCGCAATGCGTGATGTGGCGCGGGTTTGCGCTAGATTGTCACTTGCAACTGATCAGGAGGCTTGCTATAAAACCTCCACTTGTTGTGGCCAGGGAAATCGGCGCCGCAGCGATGTTCGATAAAAGGGGAATATAAGAGTGAATAAATCTCAATTGATTGACAAGATTGCAGACGGTGCTGATATCTCCAAAGCCGCTGCTGGCCGTGCGCTGGATGCTTTCATTGACGCCGTAGGTGAAGCACTGAAAGAGGGTGACCAGGTTGCTCTGGTGGGTTTCGGTACTTTCGCCGTGCGCGAGCGTGCTGCCCGTTCTGGCCGTAACCCGCAAACTGGCGCGACCATCGAAATCGCCGCTGGTAAAGTTCCTGCCTTCAAAGCCGGTAAGGCCCTGAAAGACGCGGTCAACTAAGTCCGGGCGCTGATATCACATCGGCCACCGTCCTTGGTCGCAGACCAGACAAGTGAGAGGGCTCTCCCTCATACTGATTGACCAAGGCGCATCGCAATCGGTGCGCCTTTTCATTATTTACGCCCATCGAGTTCGGGAGCATAAGTACACACATGATGTTGGATAAACTACGCGAAGGGGCGCAAGGCAAGGTAGCCAAGGTTATCTTGGGCCTGATCATCCTCTCCTTTGCCTTGGCCGGTGTAGGTAGCTACCTCAATGGCCCGGCACGTACCGCCCCCGCCACCGTCAACGGCAATGAGATCAGCTCGGCTGCGCTGGAAAATGCCTATCGTAACGAGCGGGCCCGCATGGAATCCCAAATGGGGGAGTCTTTCAGCCAGTTGGCCGCCAATCCCGCTTACATGAAGCAGTTCCGCCGCGGTGTGCTGGACCGACTGATCGATCAAGCCTTGTTTGACAGCAAGGCTCGCGAGCTGGGTCTGCGCGTCAGCGACGAGCAGATCAAGCAGGCCATTCTCGCCATGCCGGAGTTTGCCGAAGATGGCAAATTCAACAATGACCGCTACCTGCAGCTCATTCGTCGTGCCGGCATGACTCCCGAGATGTTCCGTGACTCCCTGCGCCAGGACATGGTGCGTCAGCAGCTGATGGGCGCCTTGCTGGGCTCCGAATTTGCACTCAAGGGTGAAGCCGAGCAGCTCGACCGGCTCTACAACCAGACCCGCGATCTGCGCCTGGTGCGTCTGGCTGCCGCCGCCTACCTGGGGGATGTTCAAGCCTCCGGTGAGGAAGTGGAGCAGTACTACAAGACCAACAGCGCCCGTTTCATGAACGACGAGAAGGTCAAGGTCGACTATCTGTTGTTGGATGCCGCCACCCTCGGCAAGGATATCCAGGTCACCGAGCAGGATGCCCAGGATTACTACGATCAGCACCAGGACCTGTTCCAGCGTGCCGAGCGTCGCCGCGTGGCGCATATCCTGATCCCATTTGGCAAGGACGAGAACGCGGCCGAGCAGAAGGCTGACGCCTTGCTGACCCAGGCCCAGGGGGGGGATGATTTCGCTGCGCTGGCCAAGGCCAACTCTTCCGATACCTTCTCCGCCAAAAAAGGTGGCGAACTGGACTGGTTCGAGAAAGGGGTGATGGATCCTTCCTTCGAGAAGGCGGCTTTTGCCCTGAACAAGGCGGGCGATCTCTCCGCTGTCGTCAAGAGCCCGTTCGGCTTCCACGTCATCAAACTGTTGGGGGTTGAAGCTGCCCAGACCAAGCCGTTTGCCGATGTGAAAGCAGACACCATCAGCCGTCTGCAAGCTGACAAGGCCAAGGAGCTGTTCTTTGCCGAGCAGCAAAAGATGGCTGACAGCAGCTTCGAGAACCCGGATTCGCTGGACTTTACCGCCGATACCATGGGGATGAAGGTACAATCTTCCGATTACTTCACCCAGGCGACGGCGCCGGCTCCGCTGAACGATCCCAAGGTTCTCTCCGTTGCCTTCTCCGAGCAGCTGCGCGATGACAACACCAACTCCGACGTGATCGAGCTGGCGGATGGCAAGGCCCTGGTCATGCACATCACCGGCCATCAACCGAGAGCGGCCAAACCGCTGGCGGAGATCAAGGAGCAGGTGATTGCCGCCATCAAGCACGACAAGGCCAGTGAAGTGGCCCGTGGCAAGGCGCAGGTTCTGGTGGACAAGCTGAAGGCCGGTGAGAACATTCAAGCCGATCTGACCGCGCTGGGTCTGAAGATGGAGACGCACAACGGTGTTGTCCGCTTCACTCAGGACATGGATCAGAACCTGTTGGCGCAGGCGTTCCGCATGCCTCATCCGCAGGATGGCAAGCCGAGTGTCGAGCTGGTGACCGAAGCCAATGGCGATCGTGTTGTGGTGGCCCTGGACAAGGTCAACGTGACCAAGGAGCCATCCGAGATGGTCAGCCTGCTGCAAGGCCAGCTTGGCCAGGGCAAGGCCCAGGTGAGCTACCAATCGCTGATCGAAGAGTTGCGCAAAGCGGCCAAGATTGAGTACTTCACCGATGTGGAAGCCACCGTCGAATAAACCCGACCGGTTCTCATCCATTGAAAACGGCTCCGTGATGGGGCCGTTTTTTTATCTGTTGGGGGTGGCGCTGACGTCGTAATGTTGGCTGCGTTGGCTATACGCGACCAAGATTGACCGTCAGCAGGGGACGATAGCCGACCATAAAAAAACCGGCAATCGCTTGCCGGTTGTTTCGATGATGGAGGCGCCTTGACAGGCGAAGCTTACACCACGCCCTGAGTGCGCAGGTAATCCTCGTAGGTACCGCCGAAGTCGCGGATGCCGCTCTCGGTCAGCTCCATGATGCGGGTCGCCAGGGACGATACGAACTCACGGTCGTGGGAGACGAAGATGAGGGTCCCTTGATACATCTCCAGCGCCAGGTTCAAGGATTCGATGGATTCCATGTCCAGGTGGTTGGTCGGCTCATCCATGATCAGGATGTTGGGACGCTGCATCATCAGCTTGCCGAACAGCATGCGACCCTGCTCGCCACCGGAGAGTACCTTGACCGGCTTCTTGATGTCGTCCTGGGTGAACAGCAGACGACCCAGCACGGAGCGTACCGCCTGCTCGTCTTCGTTGGCCTGTTTCCACTGGGCCATCCAGTCGAACACGTTGAGATCGGTGTCGAAATCGTCGGCGTGATCCTGGGCGTAGTAGCCGATCTGGGCGTTCTCAGACCACTTGATGGTGCCGCTGTCCGGTGCCAGCTCGCCCATGAGGGTCTTGATCAGGGTGGACTTACCGATGCCGTTGGTACCCAGAATGGCGACCTTCTCGCCCACTTCCAGCATCATGCTCAGGCCCTTGAACAGGGGCGCCTCACCATAGCCTTTGGCAACGCCTTCCACTTCCAGGATGTTGCGGTAGAGCTTCTTCTCCTGCTCGAAGCGGATGAAGGGGTTCTGACGGCTGGAGACCTTCACTTCCTCAATCTTGATCTTGTCGATCTGCTTGAGGCGGGAGGTAGCCTGGCTGGATTTGGAGGCGTTGGCGCTGAAACGGGAGACGAAGGATTGCAGATCGGCGATCTGGGCCTTCTTCTTGGCGTTGTCGGAGATCAGACGCTCGCGGGCCTGGGTGGCGGCGGTCATGTAGTCGTCGTAGTTGCCCGGGTAGACGCGCAGCTCGCCGTAGTCCAGATCCGCCATGTGGGTACAGACGGAGTTCAGGAAGTGACGGTCGTGAGAGATGATGATCATGGTACTTTCACGATCGTTCAGTACCTGCTCCAGCCAGCGGATGGTGTTGATGTCCAGGTTGTTGGTCGGTTCGTCCAATAGCAGGATGTCTGGGTTGGAGAACAGCGCCTGTGCCAGCAGCACCCGCAGCTTCCAGCCCGGCGCCACTTCGCTCATGGGGCCGTTGTGCAGCTCGATGGGAATACCGGCACCCAGCAGCAGCTCGCCTGCGCGGGCCTCGGCGGTGTAACCGTCATACTCGGCGACCAGACCTTCCAGCTCGGCGGCCTTCATGTAGTCGTCGTCGGTGGCTTCCAGGTTGGCATAGATGGCATCACGCTCGGCGATGGCGGCCCACAGCTCGTTATGTCCCATCATGACCACGTTCAGCACGCGCATCTCTTCGTAGGCGAACTGATCCTGGCGCAGCTTACCGATGCGCTCATTGACGTCCAGGCTCACATTACCGCCAGTAGGCTCAAGGTCGCCACCGAGGATCTTCATAAAGGTGGACTTGCCACAGCCGTTGGCGCCAATCAGGCCATAGCGGTTGCCGCCGCCAAACTTGACGTTGATGTTCTCGAACAGCGGCTTGGCGCCGAATTGCATGGTGATATTGTTGCTGCTTAGCATAGGGTTTAAATAAAATCCTTAATTATCAATGCATTATTGCACTGGTTAGAAACTTTGGGGCGCTATTGGAGCACATGCCCATTTTTTGTATTGCACTCGAAATCAGGTCGGCCTCACTGCGGATCCGATCCATTCTCCATAGACCTCTTGCAACATCCTTGCTGAGCTGGGGCCCATTTGTTCAGCTATGAACGCAAGATTTCCGTGAGCAGTGATATTCCAACTGGCAAAAGTATGCCGAAGTTGACAGGCACGACGATACCGACCCCCTGACTTTTTGATTGCTGCCCGCCATGGCGCCACCAGGAAAACTGCGGAGTAAAACGGTGCTCTACCTGGTACAAACTTGGTTGGACGAAATACTGGGCGCAATGTTTGGCGCACGATCATGCCACCTAGTAGGTGCATGTCAATCTTTGCGTCCGAAAGAGCCCCAGTTATCTGCAATTGTTCCTGTCATGCGGCCAGCGCCGGCGGCATCAGATGCACTATTCGTGTGTGATTTGCCTTCGGCAGTTTGCATCGCATCTTCTGTTGAGTGATGGTGCATCGGAGGTGGAGCACGCGCTGCGCAACATCGGCATCCTCCCAGCTAACAGCCCGTAGCTCACCACAGGGCGGATGCCGGTATAGGCCATCACCAATAGCATGTTCCTGAATGGCTTGTTAGAGGTCACCTCCAGCAGGTTTTGACACTGCCTGTGCTCGAAAGGGTCTGTATACTTTCCTGCACTTCATTTTGCCGTATGCACACGGACATTAAGTTCCCTTTCCAAACATGCAAAGGTGCTATTTGTCTGGTGAGCCTCGATGTTTGTCGGCTGTGTAAGTTACAAGACTGGGCCAGGAAAGGGCGGGGGAGGATAGATTCGGGGCATTACCACCGGATTTTTTACGCGCTCCGGCAGCATCTTTGGACGCCCTGACATTGGGGCCGTCAGGGCATCATAGGTCAACGTCGATGAGCCCTATTGAGCAGCGGTTCGCTGGTAACGGCGGGACACTGCATACATTGCTCTTCAGCTGTTGAGAAAATATGAGCTGACATCGTTATCACTTTAATAACACAGCCTAAGCCTTACAAATAATCCTCGATCTTAGCTAGGGTTAGATCAGGACGTAGAAGCCCTCCCATGGCAGCCTTAGCGATGGCTTGATAGCGGTTCACCGAGTTTGTTTTCTGCACCGCTTCCTTGATGTGGTAATTCACAGTCCTCGCAGAAAGTGAGAGTATTTCGCCCATCTCTTCAGCCGTTTTTCCTTCACTGGCCCAAAATAGGCACTCTACTTCGCGAGCACTCAATGCTGGCGTCCGCTCTGTCGAGCTAACGACTCGGATCCCAGCATTAAATATGTAGTCTGTAACCCACCGTAATATTGGACTGACCGCCTTGATATCCAAATTATTCTCTTCCGTGATGAAAGACAAGATTCCTGACTCCCCACCAGTACCACGAAATGGGAAGGAAACACCATCATGCAAACCACATGCTTTCGCCTCAGCCATCAATGCCAGGGCGCCATTGGGGAGAATTGGCTCAAGATGGAGGTCTTGCCAATAGATTGGCAATAGTCGCTGCATGGCAAGATAGATGACGGGGTCTCTTGACAACATGTTTTCTTTGCCATAGCGATTGACCCAGGTCTCATTGCAATGTGAAAAAATAATGGCTTTAGGGCGAGTTAGGCTCTGAGGGACCATCAAGGCGAAACGATACTGGTTGAACCCCATCGTCTGCGCAAACGCCATCAGAGCCTGATTGAGTTCAACGTCAGTCTTAATTTGGTTGAATGTCTCTACAAATCTTGTAATGTCCACTCGGACTCCTTGAGCTTGAGCCCATAGTAAAAATGACAATGTAATTAATCGTGTTGACTAATTGTATTGTCGCAGCATGAGCTTGCTACAGCCTGAACATTATTGAGCAATTGGTCATTTTAATCAAAAATAAATTGCATGATGACTTTAATAAAAGGCTCTGCGTGTTGTGCGGGCAACACACATCCAGATGTAGATGCGTCTCGTCACTTGTGACGAGGCCTTGTGGCCTAATGTCAGTCAGTTAAGCATTTTTATGACTAAATATGCTAAATTATGAATGGCGGGAACGGTGCCATGGTGACAGTGTCAATTTGGCTGAAACCTTTGCCCTGACTGATATCCCAGGGCAAGATCGCGAACGTTTTTTGACCAAGAAAAACAGGTTTGACCCTGCGATCCAGCTGTGATCTTATGCTCCTTTTTCAGGAGTGCCTTCATGTCTATTGATGCTGTTTTTGCTCAGTTTT
>NZ_JAACGC010000048.1:0-34720 GCF_029237385.1 Aeromonas sp. 1HA1 | reverse complement strand
ATGGTGCCCGGGGTCGGACTCGAACCGACACGATTATTCATCGGCGGATTTTGAAACCGATGGCAGCCCTTACAAATCAATAAGTTACTGATTTATATGGGCTGTAAAAATTCAATATCACGCTTTGTCACTCAATATAGAGCGGCTGGATGGACTGTTTATGGACATCTTTCAGGGCCGTGATGGGGTTTAGCCGCACCGCATCTTCCAAGTGATCGGGGGCAAAGTGTGCATAGCGCATCGTCATCTTGATATCGGTGTGGCCAAGGATTCGCTGCAGTACCAGGATGTTTCCACCGTTCATCATGAAGTGGCTGGCGAAGGTGTGGCGTAGAACGTGGGTGCTCTGCCCCGCTGGTAGTTTGATATGTGCCCGCCTGATGGCTTTTTCGAACTCGGCATAGCAATCGTTGAACAGGCGGCCGGTACGCTTGGGTAGCATAGCCAACAGCCAGGGCGCCACTGGCACCGTCCGATTTCGCTTGCCCTTTGTCTTGGTGAAGGTGATCCGGCCCATACCGATCTGGGAACGGCTGACCTTCTCAATCTCAGACCAGCGTGCCCCCGTAGACAGGCACAGCATCACAATCAGCCACAGATCCCGCTGCTCCTTGCAGACGTCCAACAACTGCTCGATCTCATCCTGGGAAAGATAGGCCAGTTCAGATTCCTGCACCTTGTACTGCCGCAGATCGGCAAGTGGGTTGCCGCCGTTCCACACTCCAAGGCGGGCCAGCTCATTGAACACCGCCTGCAGATAGAGCTGCTCGCGGTTGATGGTGGTCGGTGTTACCTGCCGGCGCTGCCCTGGAACATAGAGATCTCCGGCCAGACGCCGCTCGCGGTATGCCGAGAAATGTTCGGAGGTGAACTCACTGGCCAGCGGGTTATCTAGCGCCTCGCACAACCACACCAATTTATCACGCCGCCGTTCACCATCGGTCAACGTCTGCCCATGCCTCCCAAACCAGAGATGAACCAGATCCAGCAACCGCTGGCCACTATGCTCATGCTCCGGCTCGGGTTCAGCCTCTTTCAGCCAAGGCTTGTTGGTCAGCTGATGCCGTTCCCATGCCAACGCTTCTCCTTTTGTCATAAAGCGCTTGCGTAACCTGGGCCCATTCACTCCATCGGGGCGAACATCTGAAAGCCACAACTTGGTCTTGCCATCATCGAGCTTACGAATCGTCACCTGACAACTCCCGATCATAAACTGTCATATAACCTTGCTGAGGGTGAGGAGGGATTTTGGGGAACGCTAGCTCTAACATCCCTTCTTTTACCATCGGGGCTAGATAATCTCTTCGCATGGGGTCAGGCTTTCTATCTAGGAAGTTGCAAATATCAGTGAGAGAAACGAAGCCATACTGACAGATTTGGAGGATTGTCTGCCGTGTCTGCGCTTTGGTCACTTTCCCTTTCGGAATCTCTCGATATTTAGCGCCAATTGCCTCCATACCTGCCCATGCTAACGCATCAAAATCCATCGGGTCATCTGAATGCCCCTGACTGAACCCCTGACTGACCCCCTGACTGACCCCCTGACTGAGCTCCTGACTTTGCTCCTGACTGGCCCCCTGACTGAGCTCCTGACTTTGCTCCTGACTTTGCTCAAGGTGAGCAATATTGGCAGGGGGTTCTGTGCTGTTAGGGTTCTGTATATAAAGCAGTTTTATCAACCCTTGCTCAAACTCATTATCAAGGTTTAGTAACTCCACATCAGGTAGATGGTAAAACTTGCGTTTGTAGCTCCCCTTGGATGCCAGCACCCCTTGTCTTTCCAGCTTGGAAAGAGCGACGGTGATATCTCTGGGGTGCTCTTCCGTTACCTCACAGATCCGTTCGTGGTTTACCCACCCATCCAAGTCAGCGTAGTAAATGATCAGTTTTTCTAATGCAGGCAACGCTGTAACATCAATTCCTAGTCTATTGGACAGTTCGATCATCTGGTCTCGCGGAATAATATCCGTCATGTGCAGCTCAAGCAGGGTCTGCTCTGGTAGCTCAACTTCCCGAAGTCTGGGTTGTGCCCACTGGCAACTCTTCCAGCCACTGAAAATCTTCGGGATGCCAGAGCCAGCCCGTTCACCAAGACCAATCATCAAAAACATCTGGTGCATGATCCTGTTACGGCAATCACTATGACTCCCCTGCAAGGCAAGCTCATGCGGAATCCTCATCAAGCCCGGATTCCTGAAACCAAACATATCGGGCCGTTTGACGATCAAGACAGACACATTCGCCGAATAGTCAGCATGCACAAGGGCATTCACCAGAGCCTCACGTAACGCGACATGTACCGGGCTATCCTCTAGGCGCTGACCTTCTGACAATGTGAACTGCACCTTTAAGTCAGCAATGAGCTTGCGATACACCTTCCGATAAAAATCGAAGATATTGCCTGACCAACTGCCGTCAGGAAAAATTCGATCTACCCAGCGGCGTTCCGCCCTGGCCTCCGGCCGCTCCTGATAGTCGACCACATAGTGAGGCACTCCCTCTTGAATGGCCTCCCATTGCCCAAACATCAACAGGCCCGCTAAAGTTAATCCCTCTTCACCAGTATCTCGATCTCTACGCCAACCACGCAGTTTCTTGACTAATTCAAATGGTGAGAGGTCTAACCAAGGATGTCCCGGCTTGGCTGCAGAAAAGAGATTTCGATAGGCGCCGATGCTATCCACATCCAGATCATCAAACGTGAATCCTTTGAGAATTCTGGCGTCCCGTTCATCTTCGAGCTGTTCGGCCACCATCCGTTTAATGGTTTCTTGATCGCACGCCCGATCGCCGTCATGCAGACGCCGATAGGTCCCCGAGTACATGTCATTATTGATAAAGACTGGCTTCTGTTTCCTGGTCGCAGCAGGCATGTTGACGCGTAGTATCTGCTTACCATCTTTGAGCAAGGTGATCACGTCGTCCTCGGTCAAGAGATTGATACTGACTTTGGCGGGGCTATTAAGCTGATTAAAAAGCTCTTGTTTT
Source organism: Aeromonas sp. 1HA1 (assembly GCF_029237385.1). Classification (NCBI taxonomy): domain Bacteria; kingdom Pseudomonadati; phylum Pseudomonadota; class Gammaproteobacteria; order Aeromonadales; family Aeromonadaceae; genus Aeromonas; species Aeromonas sp. 1HA1. Next base: position 31,732 of record NZ_JAACGC010000048.1, on the reverse strand, counting down.
ACCTTCTCAATATTCTCGATACCCGCTACAGAAAACTGCCCCTTGTTTTCGTTCACCCCCAGCAGCACTACACCGCCTCTAGCGTTTGCCATCCCGCTGTAAGTACGCCAGAAATCTTTAGGTAACTGCCCTTTGCCATCGGCACCCTGTGCCAGCTTGCACTCTAACTCACAGCTTTCAGCCAATGTGTCAAAGTCCAACTCACATTCATCCTGTTGGTGCTCTTTGTTCATCAGAATTTTTTCCCAGCCCAGACCACACGGCCAACCAGATCCAGCTCAGCCAGCTCGGCCTTGCTCAGGTCTCGAGATTTATACAGGGGGTTATCAGAGATGATGCGTACCCCGCCCAGATCGAACTGCAGGCGCTTGACGAACAGGCCACCATCGAGGCGCAGCACATAGAGCCCATCGCGGGGTGCTTCTCCATTCTTCAAGCGCACAAGGATCACATCACCGTCATTGATGGTCGGCTCCATCGAATCGCCCTTAGCTCGGATGACAGCCATCTTGGCCGGGTCAAACCCCTCTCGGCGCAGCCAGTCGGAACGGAACGCCATCGGCTCGGCCAGCGGCTCATCCGTGATCTGTGAACCATGCCCTGCACTGGCTTCAACTTGATAAGCAGGAATCGTGGTGAACTCGTCGGTTAAATGAAAGCCTTGAACATAAGAAGATGGTGCAATAGGAAGATTCGTTCGAGCGCCGCCCCCAGCCTCATCGATACCAAACACCAGCCAGTCAAAGGTGACACCTCCTGCTCGCGCCAAGTTTAAAGCTCGATCAATAGGAGGAATGGTGCCCTCATACAGATAGCGCTTAAGGCCGCTATCGCTCATGTCTGCTCGTCGAGCAAAAGCGCGAATTGGTTCGTTGCCTATCACCTTATTAAGTCGTTCTGAAAAGGATGACTGATCAAAATCAACCTTTAAAGCTTTCTCCGTAGTCATAAAGCACCTTATAGAACTTTATCGGGCGATTAATGCTCCTTCGACTTGACCGTGTAACTTTTTAGATCAACAATTCGCTTTGTGAGATTGAATTGAAGCTTTAGAGCTATATCGAGCCGTATTGAGCAACGTTTAAGGGGATCTATCATGTCAGAGATTGCACTCAAGATCGACACACCAGTCAAAACCATCGAGCGCTATAGCGCCGACACAGGCATCCCTATTGGCACCGTCAAGAAGATGATTTCAAGCGGTGAACTGCAGATCATGCCGAAACCAGGCCCCAAGCACCGTGTCCTGATCAACATGGTCGCGCTCTACCACAAAGCCGCCGCAGCTGCCTACCTCCCTGCAACCTCCTGATTACTATGGCACTCAATGGAGCGAGAACCATGTTTATCAGTAGCGACTGCAAACATCCGCACTTCGAATCTGCATGCAGCAGATTTACCGCCTCCCATGTGATCAGCGAGATCGCCAAGGCCGCCGGCATTGATGCCCAGGTATTGAGGAACAAGCTCAACCCTGACCAGCCGCATCACCTGACAGTGGCCGATCTGATTGCGATCTACCACGCAACCGACGGGGACGAGACCCTGTTCGACGGCATGCTGATGGAATGCGGACTCACTGCAGTAGCCATACCCAAGGCAGACCGCGCCCCTTCCCTGCCCCATCAGGCGATCGACCTGAACGCCAAAATCGCCAGCATTGGCCAGCGGGCATTGGAGCTGACAGAACGCGGCCGGATCACCCGCTCTGAACGCAACACCTTGGTGAGCGTGGCCACATCGGCCATGGGGTCACTGGCCATCTTGATCCATGACGTCGAAGCCCGCTTTCAAGCGATTCCTGCCCTGGCCTGCGCATCAGACATCCTGATGCAAGCCGCGACCATGTAAGGGGGAACCCATGCAACAGCAACAAATTAACCACGACGAACGCAACCTCGCCGGCCTAACCCCACTGGAACAAGTCGCCATGAACACCGCGGGCTGCATGCTGCTGCGCGAGATTTTCGGCAAGACCCGCTCCAACCTGGATACCGACTGGCTGGCGATCAGTTCAACCAAGAAGGCCGCCATCTGCACCATCGCCCGTCAGTCACGCGGCCAACTGATGACAGCGACCCTTTCCGCCCTGCCACATTCGCAGCGCGAGGCAATCCGCTTGGCGGTGCTGGCACTGGATTATCAAGGGGAATTTCGCGGCGGATGTGGCAGCAAAGTGTGGCATCCCGCACCGGTCACCCGGCCTATCGGAGATATCGAAAGAGAGAAGAAGGAACGTGCAGCCAGGCTGCAGCAAAGACGCGCTATCGCGGCAGGTATTGCGATGTGCCAACAGGGCCCGCGACCCATCGGGCAATAAAAAGCCCGCATTACGGAGCTGCAACTCCAAGCGGGCCTCTATCAACAACGTATGAGGAAGTCGACATGACAACTTTAGCGATCCCCTGCGCTCTGCGCAACCTTCGCATCCAGCAACGCAAGCTGACGGGCCGGTATGGCGCCCGTCTTAGCCAACACCCGGACGGCGTGGCGCTTATCGAGCGCTCCACCGCCCTGGCTTGGGCCTCTCTGTTTCACCGCATCAACCCCTGCACCGCTCAACAAGGAGCCTGACCATGACCGCACAACCGACCCAAATCAATCTGCTCAACCATCATGCCGCCAAGCGCCTGCGCCAGTTGCGGGAGCGGTTGGCCCTGAGCCGCCCCAAGTTTGCCGCGATGCTGGATATTCCCCCTACCACGCTCAAGAACTACGAGCTGGGCTACCGCGAGATTGGTGGTGGCCTGTTCCTGCTCATTGCCAACCATGCAGACCTGAAACAACACCTCGACTGGCTGCTGACCGGGCAAGCCCCCAACCAGATAGCGGAGGCCTGACCATGGCCGCCGTTATCACTCGCCACACCGAGCCCACTATCAGGGCCGCCAGTGCCTACCTTGCCAGCCGCGGTTACATCAACTGCGGTACCACCTGGCTACGTGGCCAGCACGGATACGCCCGCATGGAGCGCCTGACGTCTGGCTCTATCCGCATCGTGGAGGGGGTCGCATGAAAGGTCTGTTTAACCACATCCACCCGCAGGCGGCCATTGCCGCCCTGCATGAGCTGTCGACCCGGCTGCAGGGCCATACCCGGCATTCTTATCTCTACCGTGGCACGGAGGGGAATTCCCTTCGAGCTCAAGCCCAACAAAACCTGCGCTGGCATCAGCTGTTTCGCGCGCTGAATCAGAGGGAGCCGGCATGAGCATTGACGCCATTCATATCGCCCAACGGGCCGAACTGGCCGTGTTGCCGCTGTTGACCGAGCTGTTGGCCAGCGGCGAACAGGAGAACCGTATCGCCCTGGGGGATCTCTACTCGGGCGACCAATACATCCAGGTGCAATTGATCGTGACCAGCAAGCAGGAAGATCTGCTGGATGACGATTCCGTGATGGGGGACGAGGCATGACAGCTGACCTGTTTGAACTGGAGGCCCCAGTTGATGACGCGGGCTGCGGTGAAGCAGGCCCAGCCCATATGCAACCACAGGCACCGGTCAGCCAGCTGACCAAACACTGGCAAGCGGCGATGGGCGAATACCTCATCGCCCCAGAGAGCGGCGAGGTGGCGGAGCTGCTGGCACTGGGCGCGATCCGCTCCTTGTACTGGCTGGCGCTGGGCAGTGGTGAAGCTGCGCTGGCGACCACCATCGCAAACTGGTGGGCGGATGTGTCGCCCATGCACGGCCTGGGGGAAACCATCAAATGAACTATCGCCTGATATCAATGATGGAGCGGGACTTGGGGTGGTGGTGGGAAGACCTGCGGGGCGCCAGTGCGCGCCTGCAGAGCTACCAGCGTCTGCTCATCGAATGCCGCCAACTCTCGCCACGGCCAAGGGCCACCATAGCGCTGACCCTGCGCCAGTGCGCGGCGGCCCGTCGCATCTGCGCTCACTCCTCCTTTGTGATCAAGGGCCACCGCTGCGCCCTCAACTCGCTGCTAGGTACTACTGCCCAATGACCCGCAACACCACCAAGCTGCCGCTGTCCAAACGGACACTGCGGCAGCGCATCGATACCCTTGCCAACGCCCTGCCCCACCTCGACATCAGCGCCCTTGGCCCCATCTTTACCGGCACCCCGGGCCAGAGCGATCTGGTCTGGGCCATACAGCTGCTCGATGGCCTGTCACAACAGCTCACCCTGACACTGTTCAAGCAGTACGTACGCCGCCGCAAAGATGGCACCAGCCGCAATTGCCGCAACGCTAACATCTGGCTGCGTGAGCGTACCAAGTGGGTGCGAGGCCTTATCCAGGCAATCCCGGTCGACCCGCACACCATGCGCGATGAAGAGGGGCGCAAGCGTATCGCCCACCTGTTCTCCAACCAGACGGCCGCGATCTGGCGCCATATCGAGCAAGGCATCAAAGCAGGCGAAGAGCCGGATCTGCTGCTCACCTGGGAGGCTATCCGTCAACCAGCCGATCAGTGGGGGTTCACCCCTAAAATGCCCAAGTTCAAGTGCCGAGAGAATCAGGATGAATGGATCATCCGGGTGATGGTGCGCCTGCTTTCTGCCAAGTGGTGGGAACGCAGGGTGAATCGTTGCTGGGACAGACTGCAGGAACACATCGCCATTTTGCTCGGCAAGGTGCGTAAAGGGGTGTCCGCCTATATTTCAAACGCCACCATGAAGGTGGTGCGTGAGCGCAAGCGAGCCATGATGCGCTGGCTGGCCGAGTCGGAAGTGATGAACGCCCAGCACGATCTGGTCGTGTCGATGAAGGATTGCTGGGAGGCCAGCACCTCAAATCCGGTCAACCGCCGCAATGAAATGATGACCCGCATGCGCGGCTTTGAGGACTATGCCGAGGAGCAGGGCCATGTGGGGGTCTTCTTCACCTGGACGGCCCCGAGCAAGTATCACTCCTGGACACAGCAGCGCAACGGTCGGGCCATTGAGAACAAACGATATGCAGGCGCCACCCCGCGTGAAACTTGCGCCTACCTGGCCAAACTGTGGAGCCTGACCCGGGCCGCCCTCAAGCGGAGCGATACCCCCGTCTATGGCTTTCGGGTCTGCGAACCGCACCATGACGGCACACCGCACTGGCACCTGCTGCTGTTTATGCGCCCGGCCGACAAGTGGCGGGTGATCAGCACCCTGCAGCATTACGCCCTGAGCCATGACCACCAGGAGCTGGAGCGCAACAACCAGGGGATCCCCTTCACCGACATCACACCTCGCTTTGACTGGAAGGAGATCGACCCGGCCAAGGGGGATGCCACCGGCTACATCGCCGCCTATATCGCCAAGAACATCGATGGTGAGCACGTTGATGGTGATGACGAAGCCGGCACCAAAGCAGATATTGGCGCCCAGCATGCCTGCGCCTGGGCGAGTTGGTGGGGGATCCGCACCTTCCAGCAAATTGGCGGCGCCCCGGTCGGGGTATGGCGCGAGCTGCGCCGCATCAGCAATGCCAAGAAGCACGGCGATCTGGTGGGGCCACCCAAGCCTGTGCTGCAAGACCCGCGCTTTGAGGCGGCCCGCTATGCCGCAGATAACGGCATCTTCCGCTGCTATATCCAGGCCATGGGCGGGGCCCTCTCTACCCGTGCCGAGCACCCCATCAAACTGGCCCATCTCATCGAGGAGCAGGCCAACTGCTACGGCGAAGACATCAAGCGCCTGATGGGACTGCACACAGCGCGCTTAGGGATCAAGACCCGCCTGCAAGGGTGGGAAGTGGTGCCCGCAGGCACCCATGAGGCAACCAAGGCAGCCGGGGCGTCGGGCTGGGGTGTTGGGGTTCAGTCGGGCGACAGCCCGGCACCTTGGAGCTCTGACAATAACTGTACGCAGCCGGATCCTGAGGCGTTCGCGGATCAGTTGATGGCAGAGCAATGGGGTTTATCACCCTTCTCTATCGGGCGTTTGCGCTCAGGCGCCAGCGTTCGCGCAGACGGTTTCACCCTCTGGCTTGAGAGCGGCCAGCTGCAGTCGAGCCGAGCGGTACCAAGCGAGCCGGACTGGGTGCCTGAGGGCCAGTCGCCAGCCGAGCCGAACCAACCGGATGAGTACGCGGTACCGGAAGGCGATCGGGACTGGCCGATGCTGGTTGAGCTCTGCGGCAAGGTCTACCAGGCACAGGGCCATACCGGTACCCGCAGCTGGATAGAGATGCTGCCGGAGCCCTATCAGTCAGAGATGTGGCGGGTACTGGAGGGGCTGGATGTGCCGGAGTGGATGCAAGAAGAGAACGACTACAGCGAGGAGTGGGCATGAACACGAACAGCAAACAGACCGTCAGCCGGGAAGAGTACCGCAGCCTGGATAATCGGGTGACCTGCATCCTGCTGCAGTGCTGGCCAGCCAAGGAAATCAGCCAGTGGGTGGGGATGCTCAAGGGAAAACAGCAGTCCGTGGCCTGCGCCATCCTGCGCCGCCGGCACCCTCGCCCCGCACAGCTGGCTTTGCCGGCCATCGCTCACGATGTGCCGAACCCGTATCAGGCCAGAGCAAACCGCCCCACCGTGCCGGTGCTGACAACAGATGGCCGCTCTGTTGGCCGCCGCCATATCGTGGACGGGCTCACCCCCGTGGCCATCGACCAGAGCGGCACCATCCGGTGCGCCGTCACCGGCCGCACCCTCTTTATCGTACCGGGCAGCCCTACCGATCGCACCAACCCGGGCGCCGCCGAACAGCTCAATCCAACATACCGGCCAGCACTGCACCAGGTAGTGGTTGACCACAGCAAGGAGACAATATGAACCCAGCCACCAAACGCAAGCAGGCCCAGCGGGCCAGACGCGCAGCGCTGGGCATTAAGCGGGTGGAGGTGGCGCTCTCAGAACGGGAGCGCCAGCAGCTGGAGCACCTTTGCATTGCCAGGGCAGGGAGCGGAGAGCCATATAGTGCAGACGAATTCATCAGCACCCTGATCCGGCGAGACTGGGAACGCTGGCTGAAACAGGAGGCCAATCTGAGCACCACCACCTGCCAGCACTGTGGCAACAAACTACCGGTGGGCTGTCGCGGAACCTACAGGGGCGAGTAGGCCTGCTGGCTCACATCAGGAGAAAAAAACATCGCGTTATAACGGAACCAAAGGAGCCTCAAAAAATTGAGGCTCTATTTATTAAAAAAAGCACAAATTCAGATAATGCATAAAAACTTAACCTACGTTATGCGCTTCAAACTGAACTCCAGTTGATGCGTTTCATCCCAAAATGAACTCTGGTTTATATTTTACGCCCCAAGCTGCATTGTGTTATCTACAAAACGGGGTTTATTTGGCATTCACTATCTCAAAACTAGATTTAAGTTTATCCCGCCAGAGAAATATATTTAGACACAATTGTTAGGATGTTCAGCGTTACGTAACGCATTGAGTAAACTTTAGTTTTCTTAAAAATAAGTGCTGTGAGCAAACGAAGGTAACTCGATTGAAAAGCCTCATGGAAATATATTGACCAGCAAGTGGCAGCATGGATACCATGCAGCCACGTCAATCCCTAAAACAAAAATCCAGCCATGCTGGAGGGGATTTTATTACCAAATTACTGGCGGCCTATGTGACCGGCTTGGTCAGTGACTTAACCACCAGGCAACTAGGAGGACCGATGACATCAGCGATAACAGGCCATGGCACCGGCCCGAACGGCGAGCAACCAATCAATCTCATCCTCGCTCAGGGCCATCAATTGATCCCGCTGCGGGCTCTGGTGGTATCCAATCAGCCAGTCACCAGGGGGGAGCAGGTGAGAGACCGGGATCCCTAGATGGATACAGATAGCGGCAGCATGCTCAAGATCGAAAAAGGCGCGGGTCTGTTCATCCAGCCAGCGGCCAACAGTAGCCGGCGCCACATCAATGATCTTGCCTGTGGCGCTGTTCGTGAGGCCATGCCTTTTCAGCACGGCTTTGGTGGTGCTTTTTGCGCGAACCACATAGGCCCGGGCGGACCGGGCAGGATTTGTTTTTCTTTTCATGGGGCGCCTCCGGCAGGTGCCCGTGCTCGGGGTCATGGTGACTGTCAGATCTGACAGGTGTTTATGCATACATATGAAAAATCTAGTCGGCGATCGTCGAGATATGCAATCCGGTTATAGATAAAATCATCAGGTCTAACCAGTAGTAGGAGGCAGTGTGCAGACGGGGATTCAAACAGAGATTTACAGTTCAATCAGGGATATAGCTCGGGTCACTCCCGATCTGAAAATCGAGGATCGAGAGGGAATGTGCCGCGCCATCATGACTCTTTGCAATCTGGGCGAACTTATCCAGGGAAAAGAGGCGAATAACAACGAGTCGTGAGAACACGACCACGGGATGCAGAAACAACTAGGGGCGCTATTGCGCCCCTAGTCTTTTCAGTAGCACCTATAGACCATCAATTATCTGTGCATCTATTAGCGGAAGGTCGTCACACCAACCAAAGAGTGTCAACCAAGACGCCGCCGTCAAGCAATATACTGTTTGTTGTTGAATAGGATAGATTTTAATTATATCGTCTGATTCTGCTAGTTTACGATATAACTCCTGTCCGTAGGACAGGTCTATGTTACCATTATGCTTATACACCAAAGCATTTTTTAAGACTGGAATCCAATCGAAACATATGGTCCTCTAGCTCTTTCACAGCAGCGTCAAATTCAGCCATTGTTTTAATCCCTCGTTGTACATGTACATCTACCTTAGGAACAGTATCTAATGCGGATTGGTATTCTTCTGAATGGCGACAGATAAATGCTGAGATGACGTAAACACAATACTCAGACAGGAGCACGACTTCAGCATACGACGTTGGAACTTCTGCTTCAAAATATCGCTTACTAATAGATGTTAATTTACCTTCATCTTTTTCATCTCTAAAACCATGAGCTAACATGGTATTTCTCATTCCTTCCATACCACGCCAGCATTTTAAGCGAGTAATTGCCGGAGCTGTAATTCTCATTGTATCTCTTATAGATTCGCTCTCTCTTGAATAGGCATTAAATCGTTTAAATTCATTTAGAAATGAACATATATCTATTATCATTTTGCCATACAGAGAGAACTTCAAGTCCTCATCTTTAATATATCGCTTGAACACTTTCAGATCATTCTGCATATTGTTTTTAATCGCTCCCATAACTAAAAGCGATTCTTGGAATTTGCTCAATGACACAGGCCACCTCTTGAGATATATAAGATTATTGTATTGGAATTTTCATCATAGTAACGGATTTCTGTTCCCTATAGTGGCCCCGCATCATATCTTTTAAAAATAATGAGGAAAAAATTGGGGACGCTATTGCGCCCCCAGTCCTTCCAGTACCAACTGCCGACCTTCTGGTGTCAACGAACTCATCAAACTGAGCACCAGCTGGTTCGTGGTCTTGGCTGACGGGCTCAGGGTATGAGCAAACGACAGACAGGCCACCCAGGAATGGCCGCACTCGGCGTCAGTACACTGGCAATAGAGATCAGAGACATCATCGCTCAGCCGATTGGTCTTGGTAATGCGGCCCCTCTGGCCACACACTTTGCAATAAACCCGCATCACCCCTCCCGATAAATCTAAAATCCAACCTATAGATTTCATCTTACCCCAAAAGGACTGTTTTTTTATACAGCAGAACCTATCGTTTCCCGAAAATCGACCCACAAAGCCCGTGGTAAACCAGCCCCATTGATGGAATCCCGCAGCAGCTCACACAGCGGCAGCACCTCATTGCGGGCGTAGGTGGCATCGTACTTCTCGGGGTCCCCCAGGCCTCCGCCGCCATTGGTTGGGATGATGCCGGCCAGCGCCGCCGGAAAACGGTGGCTGGTCAGTACATCCTGGGCGGTGATCCCCTTGATGGCTGCGAACTCGTCCTTGGTCGCAATGTCCCCCACCGGGATCAGCTTGATGCCATCGGGCTTGCCTTCCGGGATATTGACGAACATGGAACGGAAGTTACCTACCCCCTTACTGTTGGCGATCATCTCCTTCATCTCTTTTTCAGTGTCATCGTCCATGTTCGGGTCGGTGGCATAGAAGATGAACCCCATGTGAGCGCCATTGAGGAAGTATTTGCGGCGGAACAGGGTGGCGTCCTGGTTGAGCAGGGCAGACTGCAAGCCACCCAGGTAATCAGGCATGCCATAGACCTGCTGCTCCGGGTCGTACTGGGCCAGCCAGATCACATCCTCCGGCCGGTAAATCAGGTTCAGCTTGCCCTGCTGCAGGTAGACAAAGCAGCCATCCTCGCGCCGGCGCAGATAGACGCTCGAGAGCGGGTGCAGCCCGACCACCTGGCCGAAGGCGTTGCGCAGCTTGAGAAGGCCCGCATCCCCGAACTGCAGGTAATTGTGAGCAAAGGCGGTGACGGTGCTGCGCTGGTTGGTAAAGCGGCCCGCCACCATATTGCGCCGCGCCATCAGAATGGCCCCGTGGTGAGCATTGGCCCGCGCCACCTTGGCCAGCCCCTTGCGGTCGATGGGCGGCTGGTAATACTCGCCATAGGGGTTGTAGAACACCCCGGTGTAATCGGTCATCCATGCCGTGGGGTCGATGGCCTCCGGCATGCTGAACGCTACCGTTCCGCTCTTGGCTGGAGTGGCCACCTCGGCCGGTTGCTGCTGTTGTTTGGTCATGCTGCCTTCTTAACTTCGCTGGTTGTCCAGGTGGATTTACGTTTGCGGTTGGTATCGAGCGGCTCATTGGCCACGGCGTGGGCGATGGCAAAAAATACGTCCGCGTGTCCGGTCACGTTGTCTCGGGCAGCCCTGAACGTCATCTGGCCGCCGCCGGTGGTGCTGCGCTTGATGGCAAGGAACGCCAGCGGGATATCCCGATCCGAGCTGTCCCACTCGATGCGGTTGGCCTCCACTACGTCGATCATCTTGAGTACCAGCCGCGACTTGCTCTCGATGCTGTAGTTGATGGGGTGGCACACCCCTTTGAATACCGGCTTAAGCAGGTCATAGACCCCTGAGCCAATGCCGGACACATCGACCCCCAGATACGTGACCCGAAACTTCTTGGCGATCCGCTCGATCTCCTGCGCCTGATATTGGAAGTTGAGCCCGCGCCAGTAGTGCTTTTCCAGCACCCGGAACCGCTCGCCGGCGACAGTGGGCGGGGCAACCACCACCAGGGTGGCGTTGTCGCGGGTGCGGCTCGGGTCGTAGCCCATCCATACCTCTCGCCGACCGAATGGGTCAGGCCGCCCGGGCTTGTAGTCCTCCCACCGGGTTGGGTCCACCCCTGCCCGCTCCATATCCTGGAACTTGAACACCGACAGGGCATCATCGATAAACCGGCACATGTAGAGGCGATCGAACACCTCCTCCGGGTACTCGTCCTTGAGCTCCTCAATGTCGATGAGGTTGCACCCGAGACGTAGGGCATCCTCGATGGTGATGACGTAGCGCCACTGGCGATCGGGGCAGACCCGGCCGCCGTCGCGCATCTCATCTTCACCAGGGAAGTCGATGGCCACACGGCTCGGGCGCTGACCCTTCCAGCGATCCCCGGTCCAGAACCGGTACGCCTCGTGCACCTTGCTCGATGGGGTCGAGAAGTAGGTTTTGCGCCAGCGGCTCTGGGTCGCCATGGCGCTGGCCACGTCCGACAGCTTCTCGAAGTTGGGGATCCAGAAGTACTCATCGATATAGACGTTGCCGGAACGGGACTGGGCGCTGTTGGAGTTGGTAGAGCAGAAGTGCAGCTCGGCCCCGTTCGACAGCACAATGGGGTTGCCGGTCAGAGTGACGCCAAGGAAGGTCTGGGCAATCTTGCAGATATAAGAGCGGAACACCTCCGCCTGGGCGCGGGTGGCGGACAGGAATATTTGGTTGCCACCTGTCAGCACCGCATCTTCCAGCGCCTCGCCGGCGAAGTAGTAGGTCATGCCGACCTGACGCGACTTCAAAATGTTGCGGGTACGCGGCAAGGCCGGGTCGTTCTTCGCCTCACGGCAGCGCAGCTGGTAGCCAAACAGAGTACCCAGCCACTCGGCAAAGTCATCAGCTGTCAGGTGGCCGACCTCGTTCTTGGCCTTCTTGCCTCCCTTGCCCTTGCTGCTGCCGTTATCCTGGCCACCCCGGCCACGGAGCGGCCGTTCGGCGGCATGTTCATCACCACTTTCGCGGCGGGTGGTGAGCGCATGCTGGCGCTCGGCCCACTTGAGGGCTTTCTCTTTCAGGCTGACATGGTGGCCGACCAGCCTGTCGATCTCGTCCATCTCGGCGCTGGTTTTCTTCTCACGACACAACAAGGAGTGCAGGCGGCGGGCAATGGCATCCTCCACCGCTTCATCGGTAAGCAGATCCCGCCAGCCGAGCTTTTCGGCCCAGTAGTAGACGATACGGCAGGAGTTCAGCCCCAGTTCGTCCTTGATCTCCTGGGGGGTCCATCGCTTAAGGTAAAGTCCCCGCGCAGCATTGCGGATCTCTTCGGGATACGCCACGGCGCCTCCATCGATATGAATGATGGCGCCATCATAGCCAGCCCACTATCCCCACTTATCCCACTGATGTTCTGAGTAATTCGGATATCCCGCTGGATCCGAATCCCCCCGAACACAACCGGATGAATACCCCTTCCCGACCCGATAGCCTGAGCCCGTATCAATTGGGAGCAGGCATGAACGAATCAACCTTGAGAACTGGCTGGGTCTGTATCGCCACCGAAGGAAAAGCGGTGGACGGGCGGGATATCTCCCGCGAATGGCTCACCGACATGGCCGAGACCTACGACCCGACCTATTACACCGCAGTCATTTGGCCTGATCACGATCGCTGGTCAAGCTATGGCACGGTGCAAGCACTCAAGACCGAAGAGGTAGACGGCAAGTTCAAGCTGTTCGCCATCCTCTGCCCTAATCGGGATCTCATCTACTGGAACCAGAGCGGCCAGTATCAGTTCTGCTCCATCGAGCCGTTCGAGCAATTCGCCGATCTGGGTCGCACCTACCTGATTGGGCTGGGCGTTACCGACCAGCCAGCCAGCACCGGCACCACCTACCTCAAGTTCAGCAAGAGCAGCAAGGGGCAGGCTGTCGGCACCAGCGAACCGCTGGATCTCTCCATGCTCAAGCTGCCAAAGCACGAAAAGCCGGATGGCTTTATGGCCAAGCTTTTCGGCCTGATGGCCAGCCATGGCGAACCAGCCAAACAACCCACGCCCAGCCCCACCGAGGATGAGGAAATGAACAAAGAACAGTTCGAACTGCTGAACGGGACTCTGACCAGTCTTAGTGAACAGTTCGCAAGCATCAGCGCCAAGCTGGATGCCAAACCGGACGCCAAGCCTGATCCGGCTCCTGAAGTGAAAACCGAAGGCGACAAGACCAACGGCACTGACGACCAGTTCAACAAGCTGAACGAGACCATCACCGGTCTGGCAGCCACCGTCGGCGAGCTGAAAGGCCAGATCGACAAGTTCTCCGCTGAAGTGGATGGCCAGCGCCCGAGTCCACTGGGCGGTGACGACACTACCTATCAAATTTGCTAAGGAGCATTCAGTGAGCCAAACCCTGACCGTTCAGGCCGAACAGCGCCTGAGCAAGTACTGCGATGCTCTGGCCAAGGCCTACGGCATTGACATTACCAAGCTGCCCAAACAATTCAGTGTCACTGGTCCGGTAGAAACGACCTTGCGCTCTGCTCTGCTCGCCTCCGTCGAGTTCCTGGGCATGATTACCTGTCTGGACGTAGACCAGATTACTGGGCAAGTGGTGCAAGTGGGCGTGGGCCAGCTCTACACCGGCCGCAAGAAAGGCGGTCGCTTCAAGGGTGAAGTGGGTGTAGATGGAAATAACTACGTTCTGAAAGAAACCGACTCCTGCGCATCCCTGTCATGGGCCACGCTCTGCACCTGGGCGAACGCAGGCAGCGAGGGCGAGTTCATCCGTTTGGTTGGAGAGTTCGTCAACACGGCATTCGCCCTCGATATGATGCGAGTCGGCTGGAACGGCGTAGAAGCCGCCGAAACCACCGATCCGACCGAGAACCCGCTGGGTGAAGACGTCAACAAGGGTTGGCATCAGATTGCCCGTGAGTGGAAAGACGGTAGCCAGATCATCAAGGCCGAGGCCGGCAAGAAGATCTACTTCGACCCGGACGGCAAGGGCGATTACAAGACCCTGGATGAGATGGCCTCAGATCTTATCAACAGCACCATCGATCCCCTGTTCCGCCAGGACCCTCGCTTGGTTGTGCTGGTCGGTACCGACCTAGTCTCCGCTTCCCAAGCCAAGCTCTACAGCGAAGCCACCAAGCCGAGCGAGCAGATCGCCGCTCAGCAGCTGGAGAAGACCATCGCCGGTCGCAAGTCCTATATCCCACCCTTCTTCCCGGGCAAGCGGATGGTGGTCACCACCCTGGACAACCTGCACTGCTACACCCAGCGCGGTACCCGCAAGCGCAAGGCTGAGGATAACCAGGACAGCAAGAGCTTCGATAACCAGTACTGGCGCATGGAAGGCTACGCCCTGGGCGAACACAAGGCCTATGGCGGCTTTGAAGAGGCCGACATCGTCATCGGTGCCAAGCCAGAAGAAGTTGGCGGTTAATTCATGAGCTCACCCGGTCAACGTCACAAGCAGCGCGTTCAAGCCATGCAGGGGGCCGAGCAGGCCGCCTGCTCTGGCATGGCCACCGGTGCAGTGGCAGACAGCCTGCACCTGCAACTGGTTGCCCTGGAACAGGACATTGTCCGCTTGCGCAAACTGGCTCGCATCGGTGACCGGGTGAACATGAAACGCGATGAGCTGATGCCCAAGTACCGCCCCTATGTGGAGCGCTATCTGGCCGCCGTCAGTGAGTCCGGCCAGCCCTACCAGAACGAGTTGTTTCAGCGCCTCATCATCTGGGCCTTTGACGTTGGCGATTTCGATGCAGGCATTGCCTGGGCGGATCTCGCCATTGCCCAGGGCCAGCGCACCCCGAACAACATCAAGCGTGACTGGGCCCACTTTGTGGCAGACACCGTGCTGGAGTGGGCCGAGAAACAAGCCGCCGAAGGTCATGCCGTCGAGCCCTGGTTCTCCAAGGTGTTCGACAAGGTGCGCAATGACTGGCGCCTCAATGAGCGGTTGACTGCCAAGTGGTTCAAGGCGGCGGGTTGCCTGCTGCTACGTGACCACGACGGCCAGCCCCGCCCGAGCGCCGTGGGTGACAGCACCACCCTGGAGCAAGCCGATCACTGGCTGGCCCAGGCCGACAAGCTGCACGGCAAGGTGGGCGTTGGCACCTTGCGCCAAAAGATTGCCATGCGCCTGCGGGCGCTGAATCCGGAGCAATAAGACTCTCCGCGCCACCGCACCCCGGCGGGGAGGATAGGCCAGCCGCAAGGCTCGCGCCGAATCCTGTGATCCGTGGCTACAGGGGTGCACCTTTTCTCGCCGCGCCATCGGCGACCCGAGCAACCGGGGCAGTGGTGTTCACATTGGCAAGCATCAACAGGGGTCCAGACATGTTTGCAGGCAAGGACATCGACTACAGCACCGCCACTATCCGCAATGACGGGTTCTGGCCGGATGTGGCCGTCGCCGATTTTGAGCGCCGCCGCGCCTCGCCTGCCGATCTGGATACCCAGACCACCGGCGCAGCCCTGCTCGCCGCCGTCTCTGAAATCAACCTGCAGCTGGCGAGCCATCAGGCCATGCTGCTGGGCAAGGGCTACACCACCGCCGCAGAGGTACCCGGGCCCAGCCTGGAAGGCGGCACCAATGCCCTGACCGAGCAGTACCTGGCCGCCGTCTTTGCCCGTGCCAAGTCCGCGCTGCTACCCGAGTTCGCCAGCGTCACCGAGCGGGCGACCGCCAACAACCAGGTAGAGCGTTCGCCAGACCAACGCGCCCAACTGCTGGCAGAGAGTCAGCAGCTGGTACGCAGCATCAAGGGCAAGCGCCGTGCCGGGGTTTCGCTGATATGAGTAACGACATGAACGAACAACAGGCCCAGGGCTACTTCCTGCATGCGCTCCACGCCGAGCTGTTGCGGGTGTTGCCGGCCAAGTCTCACAAGACGCTCGATAGCTGGATGGAGAACGGCACCATCCGGCTGGAGCCAAAGAACATGGGCCCCACCGGGGTGGATGTGGCCTGGCTCACCTATCAGGCGGTGTTCACCATCGAGCAACTACCGTTTCGCGAACTGGATCCGGCCATCGTGCTCGCGTCAGTGGCGGCCTGGGTGCAGGAACATGACGAATTCCGCGAGCGGTTCGAGCTGGGCGATCCCGAGTACGCCGTCACCCCAAACGATGAGAAGACGGCTGACCTTGAGATCCAGCTCCCCTTCACCGAGCCGCTGCGCCTGGTTGAACACGAGCAGGGCCCCATCAACTGGGATGGCAAGCGTTGGAACGTGGCCCCCTATGACATCTGGGTGGCCGACCATATCGACCTGAACGTGGGTGATACCGGCCATCACCAGATCGGTGACCCGTCATGATCAGCATCACGCTGGATACCCGTCGTGGCAAAGACCAGCTCAACCTGCTGGCCCTGCCGCCCAAGAAGCGCAAGCGCCTGGTGTGGCGAGCAGCCAATGAAATGAAGAAGCTGGCAGCCCGTAACGTGCGCCAGCAACAAGACCCCAACGGCCAGCCGTGGGCGCCGCGCAAGCGGGGCAAACGCAAGATGTTGCGTGGCCTGCCCAAGCTGTTGCTGATCCGCGAGCCCAGCCAGGACGTGGCAGAACTGGGCTTCACCAAGGGCACCATGAGCGCCCACGCCGGGGTGATCGCCAATACCCACCAGAAGGGGCACACCTACAAGGTGACGGCAATCAGCCGGCGCCGCATTGCCCCCAGCGATGGTGGCAAGAACAAGCAGGCCAGCAAGGCACAAGCCCGCAAGCTGCGCGAGCTGGGGTTCAAGCGCCCTGGCAAACGCAAACGGGTATACCGCTCGGCCTCGCTGGGCTGGATAACGGGCAACCTCAACTACGCCCAGGCGGGGTTGCTGATCAAGAAGCTCAAGGATGAACCGGTCAAAGAGAGCTGGGAGATCCAGCTGCCAGCCCGCCCGTTCCTGGGCGCCAACACCAAGCAACGCGAACAAGCCTTTGCCCGTGCGCTGCAGAGCATCAACTACGGCTGGGACGTCAACAAGCAAGGCATGAAGGGGAAATAACGCCATGTGGCCTTATGTACAGATCAACAACTTGAACCAGATGCAGGGGCCAGTGACGGAAGTCGAGCGTCACCTGCTGTTCATCGGCAGTGCGCCGACCAATACCAACAAGCTGCTCTCGCTCAATACCCAGTCTGACTTTGACACGCTGCTGGGCGAGGCTGACAGCGAACTGAAAACCAACCTGCTGGCCGCCCGCGACAACGCCGGCCAGAACTGGACAGCCGCCGCCTTCGTGCTGCCGACCGACATGGATTGGAAGGATGCCGTTCGCACCGCCCAGAAAACCCAGTCATTCGAAGCAGTCGTGGTGCTGGGGCAGGAGTGGGACGCGACCAAAATCAACGCTGCCCACGCCCTCAACCAGGAGCTGATCGCCAAGTGGGGTCGCTGGCAAGCCATGCTGCTGGCGGTACCTGGCATCGTATCCACCGCCGAGGGTGGTCAGGACTGGAGCGAATACGAGGCTGAACTGGCCGCCCTGCAGGATGGCATCGCGGCGGAATCGGTCTCCCTGATCCCGCAGCTGTGGCCCAACCTCATCGGGGCTTACGCCGGCCGCCTGTGCAACCGCGCAGTGAGCATCGCTGATAGCCCTTGCCGGGTGAAAACCGGCGCCGTGGTCGGCCTTGGCGCTATCCCCAAGGACAAGGACGGCACCGAACTGCCGCTGGCCACCCTGCAGACCCTGGAGCAAAGCCGCTACTCGGTGCCGATGTGGTACCCGGACTATGACGGTATCTATTGGGCCGATGGCCGCACCCTGGACGCCGAGGGCGGCGACTACCAGGTGATCGAAAACCTGCGTGTGGCCTACAAGGTCGCCCGCCGGATGCGCCTGCGCGCCATCGCCCGTATCGGTGACCGCTCGTTCAACTCCACCCCGGGCAGCACCGCCGCCGCTGTCATGTTCTTCGGCAAGGACCTGCGTCAGATGGCCAGCGCCACCACCATCAACGGCCAGCCGTTCCCGGGCGACATCGCCTCCCCCAAGGATGGCGACATCACCATCAAGTGGACCGCCAAGAACCTGGTTTCCATCTATGTGGTCGTACGCACCGTGGATTGTCCGAAGGGGATCACCGTCAACATCATGCTCGATTTGAGCCTCAACAACGGGGAGGGCTAACCCATGACCCGCCGTATTTCAGGCCAGTCCTTCGACACCACACTGATGGGCACCATGGTGCACATCGAGAAGGCCAGCCTCTCCATCACCGACAACAGCGCCGTGGCGCAAACCCGTGGCATCCCTGATGGCTATGTCGATGGGGATGTGGCCGCAGAGCTGGAGTTAGAGCTCGACGCCAAGAACTTCACCCTGCTGGGCGATGCGGCCAAGCGGGCCGGTAGCTGGCGCGGTATGAAGCCGGACGATGTGCTGTTCTACGCCGACACCGGCGACGAGACCATGAAGGTAGAAGCCTTCGGCGTGAAGCTGCTGCTCTCCGACCTGCTCGATGTCGATCCCAAGGGCGGCAGCAAGGGGGTGCACAAGGTCAAGGGGTTCGTCACCTCCCCCGACTTCGTGCACATCAACGGCGTGCCGTACCTGTCGGCTGACGACACCCGTCACCTCAAGGGCTAACGGATGGATCTGATCGACCGCGCCACCCAACACGCCGAGCGGATGCTGGCGGCCCAGTTGGATAACCAGCTTGGCCGCAGCCACTACCAGGGCGAGAGCTTGCACCTTTGCGAAGCGTGCGACGACCCGATCCCGGAGGAGCGCCGCCAGCGAGTACCAGGGGTACGCAAGTGTGTGCCCTGCCAGAGCCGCGCAGAGCGTCGCGGCCAATAAGCATCGAGAACGGGATATGAACCCTATGCCAAACAAAGACCCCACCCTCTGGGCTGCCCTGCTGGCCTGGCTGATGGACAACTGGCCTGCTGTCTATGGGGCACTGCTGGCACTTGCCATCGCCTTCCTGCGCATCACCTATGCCGGTGGGCGGGGTCGCCGCCGGCTGATCGAATCCCTGTTGTGTGGCCTCATCACTTTGGCGGCCGCCACCGGGACCCACTTGCTCGGGATCCCCCAGGAGGCCACCCCGTTACTGGGTGGCATGGTGGGACTGCTTGGGATCGACATCATCCGAGATCGGGCAAAGACGGTTTTCAACAAGAAGGAGGGCTGACATGGCGCTGCGCTGGATTGAAGAGGCTCGCAAGTTCTTGGGCCTCAGAGAGATTAAAGGGCCCAAACATGCCCAGGCCATTCTGGACATGTGGAAGGCGATCAAACGGGGCGGCATCAAAGACGATGAAACCCCTTGGTGCGCCGCCTTCGTGGGCGCTTGCCTGGAACGGGTAGGCATCCAATCGACCCGCTTTGAGAGTGCCAAGAGTTACCTGGGCTGGGGCGAAAAGCTGGATCGCCCTGTACTTGGCTGCGTGGTGGTGTTTACCCGTGACGGTGGCGGCCATGTGGGATTCGTGGTCGGCAAGTCACCCTCCGGCAACCTGCTGGTGCTCGGTGGCAACCAGGGGGATGAGGTGAACATCCGTGAATTCCCGCTGACCCGTGTCACCGGATACCGCTGGCCATTGAATGAGCCCTTGTCGGTAGGTGAACTGCCTGTCGGTACGCCTGCCCAGTTGTCGATGGGGGAAGCATGAACCCACTCAAGGAGCTGTTCTCCAACGTGTTGCTTGGCTTGGTACTGGTCATGGGTGCCGCCCTGTTCCTGGGCGGTCGCATGCTGGATAGCCGTGGCAAGGAACTGGCCTCGGCAACGGAAACCATCGGCACCTTGCAGACGGCCAACGACCAGCAGGCCATCCAGATCGAAACACTGAAACGGGACGAAATCGGGCTGCGCAAGTTGCTGGGTACCCAAAACGCCGCCTTGGCCGAGCTCGACAACCAGAACAGGAAGACCGCCGATGAACTGCAACAAGCCTTGGCCACGCCGCCGACAGGCCGCCCGGACTGCGCTCGCGAGCCTTTGCCTGCTGGCGCTCTGCGCCTGCTCCAGCAAGCCCACCACAGTGGTGAAAACCCAAGTAGTGAAGCGGCTACCGCCGCCGGGGCTGGTGCCCCACTGCCCGGAGCCTGACTTTACGGGGAGCACCTACGGCGACGCAGTGCGGTTTATCCCCACCCTGCAGACGACAATTCGCCGCTGCCAAACCCAAATCAACACCCTGAACAACTGGATTGAACAAGAGGAAAACAACTAATGGCAACACCGATCATCACCCTTGAAGTAGCCGGTAAAGAGCTGAAGTTCGCCCCTACCATGGTGGCCTATAACAGCCTACTCAACGGCATGATGCCCAATGACAAGGTGGCTCCGACCCACAACTATCTGAAAAAGATCGTCTGCCAGGAGAGCAAGGACGATCTGGATGAGCTGCTGAAAATGCCGGGTGCCGCCATGCAGCTGGCTGGTGCCATCAATTCGAAGTTCGTACCGGCACTGGAAATCACCGTAAAAAACTGACCGCGCGCGCCGAGGCCATTGAGCGCAATTCGATTGAGCAGGTGATGGCGCTGCGGCGCCACTACCTGCCCCACGAAGATGACGATCTCGACAGCCTGGCTCGCGCCATCTGGTTAGACAAGCACGCAAGAGAGTCCAACGTCGCCGCCGTGGCTGAGGGCATCGTAAAAGCATTCAACGGATAACGACTATGGCCTGGATGGAAAAGCTGATGATGCAGGTGGCCCTGGTGGATCAGGTCACCAAGCCGCTGCAAGGCATAAATGCCCAAATTGACCAGGTTAGCAAGGCCGGTCGTCAGGGCTGGAGCAATATGGCGATGGGGGCCACCACGGTGGCTGCCGGCGGCATGGCCATCCAGTCAGCCCTTGGCCCTGCCATCGAGATGGACAGGGCGCTGGGTGAAGTCGCCTCCCTCGATGTGCAAAAGGATGTGCTCGGGGCACTGGGGCGCGAAGCCCTATCCCTGTCGGTGAAGTACGGCGAATCGGCCGCAGAGATTGTCCGTTCCTCCTACGATATCCAGTCCGCGATCGCGGGGCTGGAGGGGAACGAGCTGCCCGCTTTTACCCGAGCCTCCACCACCCTGGCCAAGGCCACCAAGGCCGACACTGCCACCATCACCAACTACATGGGCACCATGTACGGCATCTTCGAGCAGCAGGCCAAGATGATGGGCAAGGCCAACTGGGTGGAAGATTTGGCAGGTAAAACCGCCACTGCCGTGCAGATGTTCAAGACCACCGGCCAGGGTATGGCTGATGCTTTCGGGGCCATCGGTGCCAACGCCACTGCCGCCGGCATCTCGATGGATGAACAGTTCGCCGTACTCGGCCAACTGCAAGCCACCATGAGCGGGGGCGAGGCTGGTACCAAATTCAAAGCCTTCTTGGCGGGGGTAGGCGGTGCCCAGAAGGCACTCGGCATGCAGTTTACCGATGCAGCGGGCAATATGCTGCCGGTGCTCACCGTGCTGGATCAGCTCAAGGGACGCTATGGCGAAACCCTGAGCGTGGCAGAGGGGGATGAGCTCAAGAAGGCATTCGGCTCTGATGAAGCTGTCAGCATGCTCAAGCTGCTGATGACCAACACCAAAGCGCTGGGAGTAAATATCAACGCGCTGGCCAACACCCACGGCATGGGCAAGGCCGAACAGATGGCTGCTTCCATGACAGACCAGTGGCAGCGGGTGGAACAAGGCTGGTTCGCCATCCGTGCCGCCGCCTTTGGCGTGGTGCTACCCGCCATCAATGCAGTGGTCGGCGCCTTTGCTGATGGCGCCAATGATGTACTGCGCTGGACTCACCTCTTCCCGAACCTGACCAAGGTAGTGAGCTACGCCATGCTCGCCATAGTGGGCCTGAGTATGGTCACTGGCGCCTGGATGCTGATAGCCGGGATCGCCAAGATGGCGACGCTGGGGCTGGGAATCGCATGGTCACTGATAACCGCCCCGCTCGGCCTGCTTAACGCAGGTCTGGCAACCTTCCGAGCCATCATGCTGGCCGTCAATATTGCCATGTATGCCAACCCTATCGGCCTGATCATCGCCGGGATAGTGCTGCTGATCGGTGCTGTCGCAGCAGTCATCTACTACTGGGATGACCTGAAAAAAACCTTCTCCGATTGGGGCGTGTTCCAGTTGCTCGGTAAGTCCATCGACTGGCTGATCGACAAGCTCAACATGATCCCGGGCGTCAATATCGAGGGAGGCTCCATGCCTGACCTCAACTTGCCGAACCCCGAGAACATCAATGCCCCGCTCGCCCGTTATCGCCAGGGCGGCCAAAGCAGCATCCCATCTGGTGGCATTGGCCAGCAGCTGATCCAGGCCAATGCGGCTGCGACGACCGCCAACCAGAAGCCGACCAAGGCCATTCACATCGGCGAAGTGCACATGACCAGCCAGAACCCGATGACGCCGGAGCAGATGGCCGAGAACGCTTGGTTGGAGACGCCGTGATGACCGAGCCCATGATCCAAGAACCAAAGTACATCGACATCCTGGTGGTAGACGGCGCATGGCAGCTCGATGCCGGTGGTCAGCCGCGCATGACGCAAGACCGCCACAGCATCGGCCAGGACATCAAGCACCGCATCATGGAGTCGGGGCTGGCCCGCAAGCTCATCGGCGAGCGAAGCCCTACCCTGCGCGCCGACGTGATGACCGAGATTGAGCTGCTGGTCGAGAACGACGAGCGCCTGATCCCGGGCACCATCGTTATCAGCGAAGAGGCACCAGACCGGATCCTGGTCACCGCCCGCACCTATGAATTTGGCTCCCTGGAGGTAACCCTGTGAACCTGCGCCCAACTGTGGATTTTGTGGCCCTGCTGGCGAAAAGCGGGGTACCGACAACCGAGCAGGCCATGGAGGTCGAGCTCAAGAAGGAGGTGGAGGCCGCCGGGTCGCTTATCACCAACGACAGCGATGTTTCACCGTTCTGGCGTCTGGTGCGCGGCGTGGTCATCACCCCGGCGCGGTGGCTGATCCGCACCCTGCTGGCGGGCCATGTGCTGCCAGCCAGCTTTGCCGCCACCGCCAATGATGCCTATCTCGACCTCAAGGCGTGGGATGTGGACCTCACCCGCAAGGCCGCCCAGAAGACCCGGGGCCTGGTCAACTTCATCAAGGTCAACCCGAGCGAGGCCGTCACCATCCCGGCCGATGTCTGGATCACCACCGAGCGCATCAACGGCACCATCTACCGCCTGAAACCGCTGCAAGAGGTGGTGAGCCCCGCCGGTGAAGCCGTGGCCAAGGTAGTCTGTGAGGCGGAGTTCGCCGGCGGCGCCTGGAATCTGGCCCCCGGCTATTACAACCTGCTGAGCAAACCGGTGACCGGCATCCTGTCAGCTCGCAACGCTGACCGGGATTGGATCACCACCCAGGGTGCCGATGCCGAGAGCAATGATGCCCTTGGCCTGCGCATTCAGAACCAGTTCTCGGCGGTGGGGCGCTATCACATCGACGCCATCTATCGCTCCATGCTCGCCAGCGTGGCGGGGATCCGCGCCGACCATATCTTCTTCGAGCACGACGCACCGCGGGGCCCGGGTACCGCCAATGCCTTCATCCTGCTGGAAGTGGGTACCACCCCCGCCAGCTTGATCGAAAAGCTCAATGACTACGTGAACAACCAGGGCAACCACGGCCACGGCGATGACCTGCAGGTGATGGCCATGCCGGAAACCGAGCACTCGCTGCACCTGGAGCTGTGGCCAGCCGAGAACATGACCGCCGAACAGCGGCTGACACTCAAACGTGAGGTGGAGCTGATGGTGAAGGCGGCCTTTCGCCAATCAGCTGACTATCCGTCAGTGACCCGGGCGTGGCCGCAGTCTCGCTTTTCCCTGAGCCAGCTTGGCCGCGAGCTTCATCAGGCATTCACCGAGATAAAGAGCCTGCACTTCACCGAGCTGGATATCGTCTCTGGCCTCGCCATCCCGCGCCTGAGTGCGCTGGAGGTGTTCCTCCATGACTAAGACCACCGAGCTCAACCACCAGGACAAGGCCCCGCAGCTGCCAGACAGCACGGCCCCCTGGTGGGAAGACGGCAAGACCATCGCCGAGGGGGTGCAAGAGCCGGCATTCCTGGCCAAAGGCATCATGGCCTTCTGGCGCCGCCTGCGCGGCTGGCTGTTGCAACCGCTGACCCAGCAAGACCCGATGACCTGCTCGGAAGCCATGCTGGCGCTGATCGCCTGGGAGCGGGACATCACCCGCTTCAAGGGGGAGCCGCTTGACCTGTTCCGCAAGCGGGTGAAGTACGCCTTCATCAACGCCCAGGACTCCGGCGAAGTGGCCGGTTTCAAGCGCATCTTTGAGCGTCTGGGCATCGGCTGGTGTGAGCTTCATGAACGCCAAGACGCTACCCCCTGGGACGTCATCACCATCGAGGTGGCCGACAGCGCCTTGGCCGCCAATCAGCAACTGATGGAGACCTTGATCCAGCACTACGGCCGCACCTGCCGCCGTTACCGCTTCCAGGTGCTCTACCCCGCCGTGGGCTACCTGCATGCTGGCCGCATCGACATGGGTCACCAGGTATTTGCCGCAACCCTCAATAAACCCGCCTGCAAGGGGTACTTGCGCGCCGGTCAAATCCATTTCATTCAACACGTTTACGGGGCAAGCCTGCCCCGCAAGGAGTCCTGATGAGCCAGGTCATTACCAACGCATTCGAACAATATTGGCAGTCTAGCCTGGCCGCAGAGCAACCGGTCGTACTGGATGAATTCATCCTGGCTGATATCCCGAATCTCGATATCACCTCCCCCATTGACCCGGACACCGGCCTGCCGCCGGAAAGTCAGATCGTGCACCGCCAGAACGTGGACCAGCGCGGCCGCATCAACAACAACGCGGTGGCCTACACCATTGTGATGGATACCACGGTCGGCGACTTCTCGTTCAATGCCATGTACCTGCGCAACAAGCAGAACGGCGTGATCGGGATGATTGTCTACAAGGGGCGCGAAACCAAGCTAAAGACCGACCAGACCACCGGCCAGACCGGTAACTCCCTGGTCAAGTCCATGCTGATGGGTTACGACCAGGCCGCAGAGGCCACCCTCACCAACGTGGATGCCGGCACT
Source organism: Aeromonas sp. 1HA1 (assembly GCF_029237385.1). Classification (NCBI taxonomy): domain Bacteria; kingdom Pseudomonadati; phylum Pseudomonadota; class Gammaproteobacteria; order Aeromonadales; family Aeromonadaceae; genus Aeromonas; species Aeromonas sp. 1HA1. Next base: position 6,614 of record NZ_JAACGC010000048.1, on the reverse strand, counting down.
TGGCAGATTGACTATGCCGCCCGCTTGCGCGGACAGGATGAAGACCTGCGCCAGCTGGCCAGCCAGCTCTATGGCCATCACACCTTCATCGGCGATGGCTTCAAGGTCGTGCAGCAGGATGGCGGCCATCAGGTCACCCAGGGCGTGGCCATCGTCGGCGGCCTGCGCATCGAGCTGAAACAGCCAGAGGTCATTTACCCAGGTACCAAGCCGATCGGCGTCTGGGTAGATGTGCATCGATCCGGTTCGCTGCTCTCTGAGCATCAGAACCATTTCACCATCATCACCAGCGTGGCGGATCTGGCCGACCATGTGGACAGCAATGGCTATCCGCACTACGTGGCCAAGTTGGGGACACTGGACCTATTGGGTGCAGTAGATGATGAAAGAGGGGTTATCCAGAACGCTGGGAATTTGGGAGAGACCCGCCATCTTTGGGCTCGTTCATTGGCTGAAGCTGGTTACCATCTGGTAGATGGATCTTTCGAGTCGGGAGCGTTTCTTGCCAAACGAAATGACGCCGTATTGTTTGAGAGCAATGGCAAATGCTTCGTATGGGCAGGGGAGTTCCCGATCCATGGGATCGACATTCCAAAGAAAAGCACTCCGGAATCAACCGGAGGTGCTTCATGGCGCTATGTTGATGACAGCCTCAGAGGGGAGCTGTTCGCAGGGCCTATCGTTGAGAGAGATGGCGCCGCAGCACTGAGAGACTTCATCTCAATCCATGAGTTTGGGGTGGTGTTTGATAATGTGACAGATAACACAGCCTCGCTAACATCGGCATTCACAAGTGGCAAGACCATACAGATACCGGACCCTGGCAAGGGTAACTATGCCATGATCTCCGATACTGTTAAAATTGGTAACGGAACGGTCGTCATTGGACCAGGCCGAGATAAGCTGGTTATAAAAGCCATGCCATCAATGGATGGTGCTAAAGACTGTATCGCAACCAGCGTTTATAAAGGCCCCAATCTGGCTTATGATGATTTTGTACACCTTCTTAATTTTGGCATCCATGCCAACGGGCTCAACAGAAGCAAGGCAGGCGATGGGGAGTGGGGGCGAGGAATTAGATTCGGAGCTGCCAGACATAGCTCTATCCAGAATGTGAAAGTTGTGCAACCACTGCAGCATGGTGTGGATATTACCAACTATGATGATGATGACATTGCGATAGGCCATGCCGGTGTGCCGCAAGGAATGTCTAGTAATGTGCTATTGAAAGATGTGATCGTAGTTGATGCGCTTTACGATGACGGGATTACAACTCACTACTGCCATGATGTAACCATTAAAGGTTGCACAAACATTATCACTGATGCAACCAAGTCTGTTCATCAGTTTCAAGTTAACAGTAAGGGGATCGAAGTTGACGATGGCAGTTACGATATTCTGGTAGAGGATTGCCACTCATATTGCAACAACACTGAAGTAACAGCATTCTCAATATCCACACATGCCAATGCGCCAGCAGCATATAATATAAAGTTCAAAAACTGTAATGGATATGGTACCCGCTGCCTTATCAACGCATGGTCCGACAAGAATACTGATGCAGCTCATGGAACCACGAACTGGAAGAGCCGAAATATTGTCTTTGAGGGGATTACTGGGGAGAAGGGGTGGTTTGACAAAACAAACCCTATATTTCCGAACCGCATTGTCGAAATTTCTGGCTTTATGGATGTGGAGATAAATGACATCACTTATCGTGTTTCAGGTAGTGATGACAGTTACGATGCGCCGGTCAGTGTTATCAATATGGCTGACGCTATCGGTGTCAAGATGCGAAACATCAAGATCACCGGTGTACCACAGATTCCAGTTGTAGCACCGACAGCTGCTCGCACTGTGGGTTGGATTAGGGTGTCAGGAAATAGTGCAGACCTTGAGCTTGATGGTTTCCATATCAACACTCTCGGCTATTTCAACCGTATAGTTGGAGATAGCTCTGCAAATGCATTTACATCCATTCAAAACATTCGAGTGGATGAATCACCAACTGATGGACAAGCAAAAACAGCAATTGTATCTGGGTCGCAGAAGCTAAAAACAAAGAACATTACCGTTCCTGTTGGTGTTGCTCCGTACGCTATAGGGAGAACATTTAAAGATTACCCAGAAGGTGACTATGAGTTAAATCAGCTAACACACAAAGTCATTGTCGGTGGGTATAAAATAGTTTCAGAGACGCTAGCTGATAACACACAGGCAAAGCCTGGACTGTTTTTTGACAACCAGTTCTCGTCGCCAGATTTTTTCTCTGGCAAAGGTAGCATTGCTTACCGAACATCAGAGGATAAGCAGTCATCATTTACTATATGTGCCTATCACGATGATACGAACAAATATGTTCCTGTTGTTAGGATACAAGACACGTTAGGTGCAAGATCCTTCGAGCCTGGGGTAGATGACACAACTGTTCTTGGCAGAAACGTTTCCAGATTCAAAACTGGATACTTTGCTTCGAACATTATTGTCACATCCGATGAAAGGGAGAAAAGTCGGCCTTTTGATATTGAAGACGCGGCCTTAGATGCTTGGGGCGATGTCAGCATCATCGTTTATCAGTGGATTGAGTCAATCATCCATAAAGGGGAGGAGTCTGCTCGCTGGCATTATGGTGTAATCGCTCAGCAGGTTCGAGATGCGTTCAAAAACAGGGGGTTGGATGGCACGAAATACGGTTTGTTATGCTATGACGAATGGCCTGACAAATACGTTAGTGTTTATGAGTCAGTTGAAGTTGAGGACGGAAAATTTATCCAGGTTGAAACTGGAGAAAAAATACAGACCCAAATAGCGGGGAATCGATGGGGCCTTCGTCCAGACCAATGTTTTTGGATTGAAGCGGCATATCAACGCCGTCAAATGAAACGGATCGAGTCTAGGCTTGCTCTGCTGGAAAAGGCTGATTGATATGCGGCAAGAACCATCAGCTATTTTTCAACAGCCAATAACGGTATCAGGTCGATGCCTCGTTGTTACGAATCATCAGTATGAAGTAGGCAAAACACAGGGCAGCCAGAACACGCTGGCCTCCCCAAACGCCATCAAAGCCATGGCCGCCAAGCTGCAAGATGGGGCAGACCCCCATCTTCCGGCTGGCCCGCTCCATGCGGTGGTCTGGCTGGTTGCAGGTACCAGCGAACAGGAGCTGGCTACCAAGCTGGCCGAGGTCTGCGCCGTGCTGCCGTTGCCAGAGTGGTGCGCGACCCTGCGGCGCCTCACCGCCAACAACGACACCATGGCCCAGCCAACAGCGGCCATGGTGCCGCGCTGGAAAGCCGACGAGCCGCTGATCTGGGAGCCGTTGCGCCACCGCTTGGTGCTGACAGCGGCCAATGATGCCTTGCAGGAGAGCGAGGGGAATTCGCCGGCACCGGCGACCACCCGCACCAAGCTGGCCGTGCTGGCCGCCAAGCGCGCTGCCCGGGTTGCCGAACTTGGCGAAGCGCTGGCCCACAAGCCCAGCCTTGCTGGGATGCTGTGGAGCTGGCACGGCTATGGCGATCTGGCCAGCCTCGCTGCGCAGCTGCTCGACAGTGAGCACCCTGACCACAGTCACAGCATGACCGTTGGCGCCCTGCTGCTCTCCCCTTCCCCCCTCACCTACTGGCAGGAGTTAACCCAATGAGTAGAACGGCCATGCTCACCCTGGACGGTGAGCCCATTGTGATGAAGTCGATGCGGATCTCCGCCTCGATGCAGTTCCAGGATAAAGACAACAGCGGCCAGACCAGCAGCACCAGCAGTTCGGAGCAGGGCGAGAAGGCCAAGGAGATCGATGTTTCAGGGCTGGTACCGTTCAAAGACGAGAAGACCCTGAGCCGCCTGTTTGAGTTGGCTGATGCCAAAGGTGACGGCGGAAAGCGCCATATCTACCGGGTCGGGTCGCTGCTCGCCAAGTCGGTGAAGGTGCGCCAGGCCAAGTTTGCCGGCCGCATCACCGCCAGCGAGCAAGAAGGCCTGCTGGCGTGGCAGGTGCAGTTCACCCTGCGCGAACATAACTCGGTACCGGAGAAGCGCGAGCAGCGCCTCCCCAAGGCTGCAGCCACCGTGGGGCAAGGCACCGCCAATGCCACGCCGGCGAAAACAGACAGCAGCGCTGCAGCGTCTGAGCAGGAGCAGCTCAGTTCCTGGGAGAAGGTGATGAAGGGGCTGGATGACAAGCTGGGAGACGTAATGGCGTGAAACTATCGACCAATCTGACTTTGGGGGGTAAACCAGCCCACCTGGTTGACCATGATATCGTGCTCGACATCTCTGCCGGTGGCCGTGCCTCCCTGACCATCGAAGGGACTGCAACAAAGGGGCAGACCCTGACCCTGGATACCGGCTACAACGGTGAACTGCGCCGCTGGTTCACCGGTTATGTCTATGACGTCCAACCCGCCGCCAACGGTGCCAGCAAGCTGCTATGCCGTGAGCTGGCCGGGATCCTGGGCAGCAAGTTCCCTGTCAGTATCCAGCATGCCACCCTGCGCAGCCTGCTGGCCTGGCTGACCGACCAGACCCAACTCACCTTCTTGCTGCCAGACGGGGCAGACTACACCGACACCCCGATCCCCAACTTCACCAGCGCCGGCACCGGCTATCAGCTGCTCGATAATGCGGGCCGCGCCTTCTCGGTACCGGACTTCATCTGGCATCAACAACCGGATGGCGCCATCTTCGTGGGCAGTCATGCCCATAGCCGCTGGGCAGATAAGGCGGTGGAGCTGGATCCGGCCTTCTCGGCCCGCCAAGCGGGTAACACCATCACCCTGGCCCCGATCCCGGCCATGCGCCCGGGGGCCATCGTCAACGGCAAGCGGGTGGAGCGGGTACGGCTCAAGGGTGACGAAATGACCCTGACCACAGCCACACCAGGTAAACCGGTGAAGTCGCCGGAGCGGCGTAAGATGGAGGGGGAGTTCCCCGAGCTGGCCGACAAAATGCACCTGCCCAAGTTCGGCAGGGTCGAGGCCATCAGCGACCAGGCCGCCGCCGGTCAGCTCAATGACCCGTTTCGTCCTCGCTATGCGGTAGATGTCCAGCTGTATGGCGAGAATGGCGAGCCAGATGAAGGGACACCGCTCTATCGAGCTGTACCGCTGCCGGTCATGTTCGGCGGGCCTGAGCAGGGGCTGATGCAGTTCCCCATCGAGGGAACCATGGTCGAGTTGGGTTTTGCCTTTGGTCGTGCCGATCGCCCGTTCGTCCGCACCATCCTGGGCACTGGCTGGCCTCTGCCGGATATCGCCCCGGGCGAGCAGCTACAGCAGCAACGGGCCGAGGTGTTCAGCCGTACCGATACCGTGGGCAACCAGTCACGCCATACTGACCGCTGCCAGCACGACAAGGCCATGCAGATGATCCGCGAGGCGGACGAGTACCAGGGCGAGTTCGGTCAGCACCGGATGAGCGTCTTGGCCAGTAGCGTGGAAGAGATCGGGGGCATGAAGTACATCGAGGCGCTCGGGGATATCGAACTGCTGACCGCCGAAGACATGATCCTGGGCAGCGCCGGTAACATGAGCCAGACAGCAGGCGGCAACCTGGATGAAGATATCGCCCTGGTTCGTCGGGCACTTGCCGGCGAGCTGCAGCACTTCGAGTCACCCAAGTCTTGGATGGGTAGCGATGGGGTGAACATCTTCCGCCTGCTCAACAAGCTGATGGACGTGGTGCAGCAACTGGCCGCCACCGCCGCCAGCCATAACCACGGCGGCCCACCGCCAACCAGTGCCGATACATTCATCGGCCAGAGCGAGCAGGCCGGCCAACTGGCAAGCACCCTCTCCCCCATCATCGAGTAACCCACCAAGCGAAGAAGGCCCCACACCGTGGGGCCTTCTTCTATCTGCCTGACAGCGCCTGAGCATGGCCAGGGAATGGCGCCGCATGAAGAGGCACCATCGGGCAGGGCTGCATCATACGTGAAGCCTGGGCACGCTCACAGCCTCCGAGCACACGGCGGCGACGCCCACCGCCGCGTCTGCGCCACGGAAACCGCGCTCTTCCGCTCCCGCCTGCGCGCCTCATCAATAAAAATTTTTGCAAAAGTGGATTGCCGCAAAACCATAGGCCCAGACCGCGCCAGATAAAGGATCTGCGGTCCATTGAGGATCTGAAAGGATCGAAAGAAATTGCAGGGTTTTACAGTTCGGCGGGGCTCTGGATAGCGAAGGTGAAAACGTAACTCGTTGAATATATTAGGGTGGTCGTACTTTCCGTGAGGATTTGAATGATTGGGAAGGATCCGGTTTGCCGCGAGGGAAAGGATAGAAGGCGTTTTGTTTCAGCCAGTTAGGTGCAATGAGGGCCGATTTGATAACTGAAATTTTGAAAGGGCGCGGCAGCTTGGGTGCGCTGGCTGGCCTGCCCCACGGAAAATAGTTTTTCTGTGAAGTGTGTCCGGTCACGCTTGGTCCTGACCTAGTGGAAGTGGACACGACAACAACCCGATCACCTAAACCTAGGTGGACACGATGTGGACACATCGCCATGTTGAGGGCCCAGAAAAACTTAAGGCCACCCGCTTGGGTGGCCTTAAGTCATTGAATTCTAAATGGTGCCCGGGGTCGGACTCGAACCGACACGATTATTCATCGGCGGATTTTGAA
>NZ_JAACGC010000047.1:0-35656 GCF_029237385.1 Aeromonas sp. 1HA1 | reverse complement strand
TCTGGCGCTGCCAAAAATCAACGCGTTCTTGAGTGGTCATAGCGGAAATCCCAACGTAGATACGATGGGTTTCAGTGTGCCGAGGTGATCTCAGTAAAAACAGGTGCTGATTCAGGGGCGCTTACGACCAAACAAGTGCCTTGCACTCCCCCATTTAAATCTGCAGACATGAAAAAAGGGCCCGTAGGCCCTTCGTCAATGTCTGGGATATGCGCTGTTATCAGCCGCCAAACAGGCGGTGGCTGATAAGAAACAGGCCACCAGAGAGCAGCATGGTAAGCGGCAAGGTCAGCACCCAGGCCATCAATATGGTCTTGATGGTCTGGCTCTGCAGGCCTGACTTGTTCGCCACCATGGTCCCCGCTACCGCAGAGGAGAGGATATGGGTGGTGGAGACAGGCATACCGGTCAAACTGGCCACACCGATAGAAGCTGCAGCCGTGATCTGGGCGGCAATGCCCTGGCTGTAAGTCATGCCAGTGGAGCCAATCTTCTCGCCGACTGTGTAGACGATACGACGCCAACCCACCATGGTCCCGCAACCCAGCGCCAGTGCGATGGAGACGATCACCCAGGTCGGTGCATACTCGGCGGTCGCAGTCAGATCCTTGCGCCATTTGGCCAGATCGGTCAACTCCTTGGCCGGCAACGGCAGCTTGGACACCTTGCGGGCGGTGTCGTCAATACACAGCAGCAGGCGACGCACTTCCCGACGATTGGTCAGGTCCATCTCTTCATAGGTGCGCACAGCGCCAAGACGGGCATCCAGCGTTGCCATCGCCTGCAGCACGCCATCGGCGGAGCAGTGGGTCATCAGCTCTTCCTGAGCCGTTGCCGGCGCAGAGAAGTTGATAACACCAGAGAGCGCGGACTGGTTGCGCTGGTAGATCTCCATGATGCGCTGGTTGGCATCCTGAGTGCGATCCAGATCGTAGGAACGGCTGTTCATGTTCAGTGCGAAATAGGCCGGGGCCATGCAGATCAACACCAGCATCACCAGACCAATGCCCTTCTGACCATCGTTGGATCCGTGCACGAAGCTCACCCCCATGGCGGAGGCGACCAGAGTGAGACGGGCCCAGAACGGCGGATGCTTCTTGCCATCCACCAGCAGGCGCTCTTGCGGAGTCTTGTGGATCTTGCTGCCCAGCCAGACTCGCTTCATGGCAAACAACAACAGGGCTGCCACGATAAAACCAACGGTTGGGGAGATGATCAGGGAAAGCATAATGTCGATCGCTTTGGCGACGTTGATACCCTGAGTCAGCGGCTGATGGTTGAGCCAGGCATAGGCACCGCCCACCCCCAGAATGGAACCGATCAGTGTGTGAGAACTGGAGGCCGGAATGCCCAGGAACCAAGTCCCCAGATTCCAGACAATGGCGGAAAACAGCAGGGAGAACACCATGATTAAACCCTGGGTGGAATCCATGCCCAACAGCAAATCAATCGGCAGCAAGTGGACAATGGCATAGGCCACCCCCAGACCACCGAACATGACACCCAAAAAGTTGAAGATCCCCGATGAGACTACCGCCAGGTGAGCCGGCATCGCCTTGGTATAGATAACCGTTGCTACCGCATTGGCGGTATCGTGAAAACCGTTGATGAACTCATAGGCCAACACAAAAAAAACGGCCAATACCAAACCGATTGACCACCACAAACCCAAACCACTAAACATTTCAAACATAAAAACGAACCTGTTTATGAGTTGCGGCGGATTATGCCAGAAGGCTGGTTGTGCCATACCCGCTGTTGAAATATTTCAGTAAGAAAAAAAAAGAGCATTCTATCAAAAAATAACTTAAAGCCAGTCACCACAAGGCTTGTCTGCGATTAATTAAACAGACCCAAGCTGACAAAAAAAGCCCCCAAATGGGGACAATTCATCACAATCTTGCACGGCAACACTGTGTTTAGCTCACCTTAACCGTCAGATTTCGACCGACAGAATCGCGACATCTGTACACCGGGCATGCGAAAGCAAGCCACTCCCCTACCCCTTTACACCCGTCCCATGCTGCCCTGTCGCCCCAATCCGTGCCAAACCCGAAAAAAAAGGGCGCCAATGGCACCCTTCGTTAACACCTTGCCACCGGTTCGGCTGTCGACCGGATCATGCAACACCGCTGGTCAATCCTGATTCATACGGCTGGCAACAGCGCCCTGCTGGCTCTTGTACTTGGCATTTTCCCGCTTGTTATAAGGACGTGCCGCTGCCCCGGAGAGCATCTCGAAGTTCAGTGCGCCTATCTTCATCTTGGGACGCAGCGCCAGCGGCAACTTGCCGCCGTTGTAGAACTCCAGCACGATGCGACCGGACCAACCCGGATCGATCCGGTGTGCGGTGACGTGCACCATCAACCCGAGACGGGCCAGGGAGGAGCGGCCATCCAGCCAACCGACGATGTCGGCCGGCAAAGTAACGGATTCATAAGTTACCGCCAACGCCAGTTGGCCCGGGTGCAGATAGAAGGCTTCCCCATCTGCAATGTGGATCTCGTCGCTCATCACCCGATCGATGGCATCAGCCATCTCGCCGCTCGGGCCGCTCAAGTCGATATAGGGGGCAGTGTGATCGCGAAACACTCTAAACTCGTTGCCCAGCAGTACATCGACGCTGACGCCGCTGATCCGCTCAACACCGGGTCTTGGCTCAATGACGATCTTGCCTTCATCCAGATGGCGTTCAATATCGGTATCACAAAGACGCATTGGGCGACTCTCCTGACAAAATGTTCATTTAAAAAAGCCGGGCATCACCCGGCTTGTTTCATCTCAACCAATCAACATGTGGCGGATACGCGCCTTGAGCATGTCGATGGCGATGCGGTTCTTGCCACCACGGGGTACGATCACGTCCGCGTACTGCTTGGAAGGCTCGATAAACTGCAGGAACATGGGACGTACCGTCTTCTGATACTGCTTAAGCACGGAATCCATGGTACGACCACGCTCTTGCACATCACGCACCAGACGGCGCAGCAGGCAGATATCCAGCGGGGTATCCATGAAGATGGAGGCATCCATCAGATCACGCAAGCGACTGTCGGTCAGCAGCAGGATCCCTTCAAGAATGATCACCTTGCGTGGGGCAAAATGGCTTACTTCTGCCATCCGAGTATGCTCGGAATAGGAATATTGCGGGAGGTCTACCCCTTCCCCCTTGAGCAAAGAGCCAAGATGCTCAACCAGCAAGCTGTGGTCCATTGAGCTGGGATGGTCATAGTTGGTCTTGACCCGCTCTTCCATTGTCAGATGGGATTGATCCTTGTAGTAGCAATCTTCGGAGATGACACCGATTTCCCCCGCGCCCAGTTCGGCCACCAGCTCTTCATAAATGGTTTGGGCTATAAGGCTCTTGCCAGACGCGGATGCGCCAGCAATACCGATGATCACACACGAATGTTGAGTATCAGACATTGAAAATACCTAAAGAGAAGAGCAGTGGGGATTGTTTAAACCGATCCATTATATAAAAAAGGGTGAGCCATGCCCACCCTCAAATCCACCTCAACCACACGACAGCCGATTATTCATCCAGCGCCACCGTATAGAGGGGGGTCGCAATCGGTTTACCGCTGAAATAGAGTTCAGCCCCCACTCGCCGAGCCAGTTTCATATAGGCCTGAGCCAGGCTTCCTTCCGGTGCACCAAACACGGTCGGGCGCCCATCATCCATGTGCTGGCGGATATCAATGTGCAACGGCAGCTGACCAAGCAGTGCCACATGATACTGCTCAGCCATCTTCTGGCCGCCGCCGGTCCCAAACAGGGGCTCGTGATGACCGCAGGCACTGCAGAGGTGATAGCTCATGTTTTCTATGATGCCGAGCACGGGCACATTGACCTTGTTGAACATGGCGACTCCCTTGCGGGCATCCGCCAGCGCCACGTCCTGCGGCGTGGTCACGATCACCGCCGCCGAGGTCGGCACCTGCTGGGCCATGGTGAGCTGGATGTCACCCGTGCCTGGCGGCATGTCCACCACCAGATAATCCACCTCGCCCCAGCGAGTCTCGTGCAGGATCTGGGCCAGTGCCTTGCTCGCCATGGGGCCACGCCAGATGGTGGCGTCCTGCTCATCCACCAGATAGCCGATGCTGTTGCTCTTGAGGCCGCAGGCCATCACGGGCTCCATCAGCTTGCCGTCACGGCTGTTGGGGCGCTCCTTGAGCGTCCCCATCATGGTCGGAATGGAGGGTCCATAGATATCCGCATCCAGAATGGCGACTCGCGCCCCCTCCTTTTGCAACGCCAGCGCCAGGTTGACGGCCGTGGTGGACTTGCCCACCCCGCCCTTGCCGGAGGCGACCACCAGGATGTTGCGGATCCCCTGCACCGCTGCCAGCCCTTGCGCCCGCGGCAAGCTGGCCACCTCGATGTCACACACCCAGTCGATGCGAGTAGCGCCGGTGGCTCCGCGCAGCCGGACATCGAAGTCCTGCTTGATCTGCTCAAACAGGGAACGCCCGGCAAAGGGCAACACCAGCGCAATGGTCAGGCTTTTCCCCTGCAGCGCTGCGCTGCGCACAAACCCGGCCGCAACCAGATCCTTGCCCCACCCTGTCGGTTTAAATTCGGCCAGGATCTGTTTTACTGAATCAATCACCATTAACTCCTCATTATCTTGTCATTATCTTGAGGTGAACGGTTACCGCACACAAATCAGTGGCTTGCCTGCTTGCCAACCAGCGCGAGCACCAGGGCGGACAGCGCCACAACCCTAGGCAGGCTACCCCCAATTCGGGTAACATGCACGGCACTGTATCATCCCAACAAGCACATCAAGAACGACTATATGGCAACTGATCCTCGTACAATGCTGGTAACCTGCGCCCTCCCTTATGCCAATGGCTCCATCCATCTTGGCCACATGCTGGAACACATCCAGGCCGATATCTGGGTTCGTTATCAGCGAATGCGCGGTCATCAGGTGCACTTCATCTGTGCCGATGATGCCCATGGCACCCCGATCATGCTCAAAGCGCAACAGATGGGGATCACCCCGGAAGAGATGATTGCGGCCGTCTCCAAAGAGCACCAGACCGACTTCGCCGGGTTCAACATCAGCTTTGACAACTATCACTCCACCCACAGCGACGAGAACCGCGAGCTGGCGGAGCTGATTTACGGTCGTCTGAAAGACGGTGGCTTTATCAAGGGTCGCACCATCACCCAGCTGTTCGATCCGGAAAAATCCATGTTCCTGCCGGACCGCTTCGTCAAGGGCACCTGCCCCAAGTGCAAGTCTCCGGAGCAATACGGCGACAACTGTGACAGCTGCGGCGCTACCTACAGCCCGACCGAGCTTATCGATCCGAAATCCGCCGTCTCAGGCGCCACGCCAGTCATGAAAGACTCAGAGCACTTCTTCTTCGACCTGCCGCAGTTTGAAACCTGGCTGGCCAGCTGGGTGCGCGGTTCTGGCGCCATTCAGGAAGAGATGGCCAACAAGATGCAGGAGTGGTTCGAGAGCGGCCTGCAGCAGTGGGACATCACCCGCGACGCCCCCTACTTCGGTTTCGAGATCCCGGGTGCTCCGGGTAAGTTCTTCTACGTCTGGCTGGATGCCCCCATCGGCTACATGGCGTCGTTCAAGAACCTCTGTAACAAGCGCGGCGACATCGACTTTGACAGCTACTGGAACAAAGACTCCAGCGCCGAGCTCTACCACTTCATCGGTAAAGACATCGCCTACTTCCACTGCCTGTTCTGGCCAGCCATGCTGGAAGGTGCCAACTTCCGCAAGCCGACCAAGGTCAACGTGCACGGCTATGTGACCGTCAACGGCGCCAAGATGTCCAAATCCAAGGGCACCTTCATCAAGGCATCCACTTATCTGAACCACCTGGATCCGGAGTGCCTGCGTTACTACTACGCCGCCAAGCTCAACAGCCGCATCGACGATCTGGACTTGAACCTGGATGACTTCGTGGCGCGGGTCAACGCCGACGTGGTCAACAAGCTGGTCAACCTCGCCTCCCGCAACGCCGGCTTCATCGCCAAGCGTTTCGACGGCAAACTGGCCGCCACCTGTGCCGAGCCCGAGCTTTATGCCGAGTTCGCCAATGCCAGCGCCTCCATCAGCGAGGCCTATGAAGCGCGCGAGTTCAGCCGTGCCATCCGCGAGATCATGGCGCTGGCCGACAAGGCTAACCGCTATGTGGATGAGAAGGCGCCCTGGGTACTGGCCAAGCAAGAAGGGGCAGACGCCGAGCTGCAAGCGGTCTGCTCGGTCGGTATCAACCTGTTCCGTGTGCTGATGGCCTACCTCAAGCCGGTCATGCCGCTGTTGGCCGAACGTGCCGAAGCCTTCCTGGGTGAAACCCTCACTTGGGATGGTGTGGCACTGCCACTGACCAACCATCAGCTGACTCCGTTCAAGGCACTCTTCTCCCGCATCGAGCCCGCCAAGATTGAAGCCATGATAGAGGCCTCCAAGGAGGACCTTGCCAAGGAGCAAGCCCCCAAGATCACCGGCCCGCTGGCAGACGACCCCATCAGCGAGACCATCTCTTTTGATGATTTCGCCAAGCTTGACCTGCGGGTCGCACTGATCAAGAAGGCCGAAGCGGTACCGGAGGCCGACAAGCTGCTCAAGCTGCAACTGGATCTGGGCGGTGAAACCCGTCAGGTATTCGCCGGCATCAAATCTGCCTACAACCCGGAAGATCTGGAAGGCAAGCTGACCGTGATGGTGGCCAACCTGGCGCCGCGCAAGATGCGCTTTGGCATGTCCGAAGGCATGGTGCTGGCCGCAGGCCCGGGCGGCAAGGATCTCTGGATCCTGGAGCCGCAGGAAGGCGCTCAGCCAGGCATGCGCGTCAAATAAGCACGCTTGCTCACCCCCCATGAGAAGAGAGGCCATTTGGCCTCTCTTTTTTGATCCCCCTTTTTACACGGCATTTTACACGGCATGGCAGCGGCCTCCCATCGCCACCACTCCCATATCGGCTTGTTGCCGCCACGCAATTTGCCTAGACTGCCTGTTCACTTCGGGCCGCACATCGGCCCCCTCCATCAGGCAAGGAGCAAGCATGATCACCTTATACGGAACCCCTGTCAGTCGAGCCCTGCGCATCTCTTGGTTACTGGAAGAGTTGGGCGTGGCGTGGCAATTTCAGTTTCTCGATTTCGCCAAGGGCGAGAATCGCAGCGACTGGTTTCTGGCGCTGAACCCGAGCGGCAAGATGCCGGTGCTCAAAGATGGGGATTTTGTGCTGACCGAATCTGCCGCCATCATGCAGTACCTGGCAGAAAACTATGGTGCAGATTGGCTGCCAGCCAGAGGAACGCAGGCATCGGCGCTGCATGCCCAGTGGGTCAGCTTCATCACCTGTGAGCTGGAGCAACCCTTGTGGACCATCGGCAAGCACAAGTTTGCACTGCCCGAACCACAGCGCCTGCCGGCCATCTTCCCCACCGCCAAGTGGGAGTTTGACAAGGCGGCAGCCATCGCCGAGTCCTGGGTGCCGGCGCACGGCTACCTGCTGGGCGAGCAGATCACCCTGGCGGATCTTCTGCTGGCCCATACCCTGATGTGGGCAACCCGCTTCGAGCAGACCATTCCATCCAAGCTGGCCGCCTATCGGGATCGTCTGGCCAAACGCCCGGCTCTGCAGGCCGTGCTGGCAAAGACCCAGGCCATCGCCGACGCAGCCCAGGCCAGCTGACGCCAACATGTGCAAACGGGAGCCCCGATGGCTCCCGTTTTCATGCGTGACATGGCGGTTTCGCTGCGCTCAATTGGTATGAAAGCCACTCCCTTTGGGCGGCGGCGCCTCCGTATACTCCATCCGGGTCACTTCGGCGGTGCGCGGCCCGTGTTCCAGCCAGCCCAGCATCATCTGCACCCTGTGCTCGGGCCCACAGATCAGGATCTCCACCGACCCGTCCTCCAGGTTATAGGCGTGGCCGCGCAGCCCCAGTTGCAGCGCCTGTTCTCGGGTGAAGTAGCGAAATCCTACCCCTTGCACCTGACCCCAGACTCGTACGACAAACGATTGCTCTCTCATTTCTCACACCTTCCCCTTAAGAAATTCTCCCCCAAGGCGATAATGAGCGCGACACTCTCTTCCCCTTGCAGGACGCAATGCCATTATGAAAGAAGTAAAATTCCGGTGGGTTGACCGTTATCTCATTCACCTCACGATCAGCGAAAAATTTCTCATCACCTTCTGGTGCCCTTTGTTGTTCATCGCCTTGCTCACCGGGTACCTGCTGGCTGACGGTCATGATCAGCAGATGCAGATCCGGCTGGATCAACTCAAACAACGGGTCGAGACCAGCGCCCAATTGGTAAGCCAGCAAGCCACCCTCACCCTGCCCGCCGATCTCACCATCAGCCCGACCGGCAGTGCCGGCCTGAGCCAGCAGGGCGACAACTACCGTTTCAGCGCCAGCGCAGGCCAGGCCGGTTTCGTGACCGGCAGCCTGGATGCCGGTCGCTACTCCATGTGGGAAGGACAAGGTACCACCCTCACCATCATCGCCGTGCTGGCGGCCTTGCTGGCCCTCATCACCCACTATCTGATGACCTTTGTCTCCGGTGCCCTCTACTCCACCAACAAGGCGCTGCAGACAGTGGCTGACGGGGATCTCACCTTCCGCCTCAATTTCTTCCCGGTGCGGGACGAGTTCTCCATCCTCGCGGGCAGCATAGACAGATTCACCGACCGCCAGCACAAGATAGTACAACTGGTGGAGGAGTCTGCCGAGGCGCTCACCATGGCCGCCGACGAGTTTCGCGATCACGCCAGCGAAGGGGAAACCATGGCCCGCTCCCAGCGCCAGCACATGGACTCCCTGGCCGCCGCCATGGAGCAGATGTCGGCCGCCATCCGCGAAGTGGCGCGCAACGCCAACGACACCCTGCAACAGACCCGTCAGTCGAGCGAAGAGGCGGCCAATGGCGCCGCCCGGGTATCCCTTACCATCGCCACTATCCGCACCCTGGCCGACGAGATTGGCAATGCCTCCGGCGCGGTAGAGCGGCTGACCGACAACGCCAACCGGATCAACGAGGTGGTCAACGTCATCAACGCCATCTCCCAGCAGACCAACCTGCTGGCGCTCAACGCCGCCATCGAGGCGGCACGGGCCGGTGAGCAGGGACGCGGCTTTGCGGTGGTGGCCGACGAGGTGCGTACCCTCGCTAGCCGCACCCAGCAGGCCACCGTCGAGATCCAGCAGATGATCGAAGAGCTGCAGACCGGTACCGGTGCCCTCAACGACATCATGGAGAAAACCGTTGACCGCGCTGCCAGCAGCCAGGCGCTGATCAGCGAAGTAGGGCTCGACATCGACAAGCTCAGCCATCACAGCGATGCAGTGCTGGAGATGAGTACCCAGATCGCCACCTCCAGCGAAGAGCAGAGTTCGGTCGCCGAGGAGATCACCCGCAACCTGGACCAGGTGCGCCACGAAGCGGGTCAGGTGGAGGAATCCGCCAGCGCTTCGGTGGCCGGCACTGCCGGTCTCAAAGGCACGGCAACCGAGCTGGCCCAAGCATTGAAGGGGATCAAGAGCTGATCTGAGCCCGATGCCAGATCAGACAAGCCGGGCTCTCTTGCCAAGGTTGTTTGAGTTTTACCAGCGGGCCACATAGAATGTGGCCCCTTTTCTTTTTACCATCGGCAAACACCCATGAGCGTTTTCATCTATCTCGTCAAAGGCCGCGAAAAATCCCTGCTGCGCCGTCACCCCTGGATCTTCTCCAAGGGGATTGAGCGGGTTGAAGGTAACCCCGTTGACGGCGATACCGTCGAGATTTACGCCAACGATGGCAAATGGCTCGCCCGTGGTGCCTGGTCAGGCAGCTCCCAGATCCGTGCCCGGGTCTGGACCTTCAATAAAGAAGAGACAATCGATCTCGACTTCTTTATCCGCCGCCTCAAATATGCGCAGGAGTCTCGCGATCCGCTGATCAAGCGTCAGGGTCTCACCGGCTATCGCCTGTGCGCCGCCGAATCTGACGGCCTGCCGGGTCTGACCATCGACCGTTATGCCGATTTTCTGGTGTGCCAGATCCTCTCCGCCGGTGCCGAGTTCCAGCGTGAGCTGATCACCCAGGCGCTGCGTACCCTCTACCCAGAGTGCAACATCTATGAGCGCTCCGACGTAGCAGTACGTAAAAAAGAGGGGCTTAAAGAGCGCACCGGTGTCATCCATGGCGAAGCCCCGACCGAACCGGTCGTGATCGAAGAGAACGGCGGCGTGAAGATCCTGGTGGATATTCGCAACGGCCACAAAACCGGCTTCTATCTGGATCAGCGCGACAACCGTCAGGCGGTCTCCAAGTACACCGAAGGCAAACGTGTCCTTAACTGCTTCAGCTACACCGGTGGTTTTGGCATTTATGCCCTCAAGGGTGGTGCCAAAGAGGTGGTCAACGTCGATCTCTCCCAGAATGCACTGGATATCGCTCGCCAGAATGCCGAGCTCAACGGGCTCGATATCAGCAACACCCAGTTCGTCCGCCACGATGTGTTCAAGCTGCTGCGTGAATACCGCGAAAAGGGCGAGAAGTTCGATGTCATCGTGCTGGATCCACCCAAGTTTGCCGAGAGCAAGGCCCAGCTGCTGGGTGCCTGCCGCGGCTACAAGGACATCAACATGTTGGCGTTCCAACTGCTGGCGCCGGGTGGTGTGCTCTTGACCTACTCCTGCTCTGGCTTGATGGAGCAGAGCCTGTTCCAGAAGATAGTGGCCGATGCGGCGCTCGATGCCGGTCGCGATGCCCAGATCCTGGAGCTGTTGTCACAAGCCTCCGATCACCCCATCGGCACCGCCTATCCGGAAGGTTTCTACCTCAAGGGTCTGGTGGTGCGCGCCCGCTGATCGGCCGTCATCTTCCCTTGTGATCAATCAGGCCCCTTGCGGGCCTGATTGTTTTGCGTCGCTGTGTATAGACCTGAGCCTGAAACTCGCCCCCCATCCCGATGACCACCCTCTCCGCCCTGCTCCTCTTTCCCTACCTGCTCTCCACTGTTTCTCTGTTTAACTTTTTTGCACAATCCCTGCACATTTATGACTTAAATCACACCCGTATGAATCTCCTTTTTTGTAGTGTGATCCCGCCTGCGGCAGCCAAGCCGGGGCCGCCGCCCCGTCAGGATTGATGGGCGGCACAACAACAAAAAACGATGTCAGGCCAAGCTGAACATCACAAGGGATCCCGATATGAATCAATCATTGCCGCTGTTAACGCCGCTGCGGGGCATCGCTGCCCTGATGGTGGTGCTGTTCCATACCCGATTAGTGCTCTTTCCCCAGTGGATGGAGTCGATCGCAGGCCACACGCAACTCATCGAGAACGGCTACCTCTGGGTCGATCTGTTCTTTATTTTGAGCGGACTGGTGCTGGCCCACGTCTACGGGGAGGCCTTCACCCGCACGCCCCGCACCGTGGGCTATGGCCGCTTTCTCTGGCTGCGGCTGACCCGCGTCTACCCTCTCTACTTTATGACCCTGGTGCTGCTGGTTGGCTGGGAGCTTTACAAGGCGCAGCACGGGGTGGGCTTCTATGCAGGCCCGCTGTTCAAGATGTGGGAGTGGGAAGGGATGCCCCCCTTCGGCTCCCCCTTCACCCCGGCCGAGGCACTGCCCAGCGCCTTCCTGCTGCTACAGGTGGTGACGGATCACGGACTGACCTGGAACTTCGCCGCCTGGTCCCTGAGCGTGGAGTGGATAAGCTACCTGTTGTTCCCGCTGCTTATTCCGCTCGCGGTATCCCGCAGTCGCTGGAGCCATCTCGCGCCCCTGTTGGCGCTGACGGTGCTGGCGTTTATCGTGCACAGTCGCGGCACCCTGGATGTCACCAGCGGGGCGCTGGCGGTGGGGCGTGGGGTGAGTGAATTTGTACTCGGGCTCTGGCTACTGCCCAGGGTAAAAGCCGCACAACGCTTGCCCATGATGCAATGGGATCTGCCGCTGCTGATCGCCTTTGTGCTGCCCTTCGCGCTGATGCAGTTCGCCATGACGCCGCAACTGACCTTGCTGCTGATCGGTGCCTACGTGCTGCTAATCTGGATTGCCGCCGCACAGGGGGCGCGCCAGAGTCCGCTGCTGCGCCTGCTGGACAACCGCTTCACCAACTGGCTGGGGGATCTCTCCTACTCCATCTACCTGCTGCATGCGCTGGTATTGCTCACGGGTTGCGAACTGATCCACTATCTGGCGCCGGAGCTCACCGCGTGGTGGTATGCCCAGACCCACCCGCTGTTGGGCGTGGTGGCGACCTTGCTGATGCTGGCGGTGCTGATCGGGCTATCTTCTTTAAGTTACAACCTGCTGGAGCGGCCACTGCAACGGCGTCTGCGCCGCTGGGGCAAGGCTCGCCAGCCGGTGATGGAGCAAGCCGGGTAAGGTCCGCCGCCCAAACATGGCCCCGAAGCGAGACAGGCTCAGCCTCATCGGGACAACACAGGGGGATATGCCTCACGGCCAGCGTATGGCGAAGGCTGTCCCCTCTCTCATTTTTCCCGCCAATCCCCTGCGCTTTGTATGAATTCCAGTTCGAACCAGAGAGGGCATTTGTGGCATAATGCCCCGTCCTGTGGCCCTTGGCGGGGCTGCGCTGGCGCACCTTGTCGCCCTTTGTTCCCCGTCCGGCCTGGCGGCCTTCCATAACTGCCAGTCATCGCTGCCGCTGTTGGCACCGAGGCCACCCATATTTGCGGCTTCTTGTCTTCCTCTCTACAAGGCCGCCCATTGACCAAGACGGCTCCACAGAGCCTCTGCATAAGGGGTAAGTATGTCTTCCATTCGTCTGACCCAATACAGCCACGGCGCTGGCTGCGGCTGCAAAATCTCTCCCAAGGTACTCGACACCATCCTCAAGAGCCAGATCCCGGGCTTCAACGACCCGACCCTGGTAGTTGGCAACAGCAGCAAGGATGACGCGGCCGTGGTCGATATCGGCAACGGTCAGGGTATCGTCTCCACCACCGACTTCTTCATGCCCATCGTCGACGATCCCTTCACCTTTGGCCGCATCGCCGCCACTAACGCCATCAGCGACATCTACGCCATGGGCGGCAAACCCATCGTCGCCATCGCCATCCTCGGCTGGCCCATCAATACCTTGGCGCCGGAAGTGGCTCAACAGGTGATCGACGGCGGCCGTCAGGTGTGCCACGAAGCGGGCATATCCTTGGCGGGCGGCCACAGCATCGACGCGCCCGAGCCCATCTTCGGCCTCGCCGTGACCGGCATAGTGTCGCTCGATGCCATCAAGCAGAACGATACCGCCAAGGTGGGCGACATCCTCTACCTGACCAAGCCCCTTGGCATTGGCATCCTCACCACCGCCCAGAAGAAAGGCAAGCTCAAACCCGAACACGAGCAGCTGGCCCCCAACGCCATGTGCACCCTCAACAAGATTGGCCAGCGCTTTGCCGAACTACAGGGCGTGCACGCCATGACGGACGTGACCGGATTTGGCCTGGCGGGTCACCTGCTGGAGATGTGCGAAGGCTCCAAAGTTAGCGCCCGCCTCGACTTCAAGGCGCTGCCGCTACTGGACGAGGTGGATTACTACCTCTCCGAGGGCTGCGTACCGGGCGGTACCCTGCGCAACCACGACTCCTACGGCCACAAGCTGGATGCCATGGATGATCGCACCCGCAACATCATGTGCGATCCGCAAACCAGCGGTGGTCTGCTGGTCGCCGTGGGCAAGGAGAGCGAAGCCGAGCTGCTCGCCATCACGCGGGAAGCGGGCCTTGCGCTCTCGCCCATCGGCCAGATCAAGCCCCTTGAGGGCACCCGCTTTATCGAGATTGTCCAATGAGTGAGATAGCCCAATGAGTGAATTGCCGCTGGCCACTGACTACGCCCAGATTTTTTTAGGCGATGTGCCCTTGATTGATGTGCGCGCCCCCATCGAGTTCAAGGAGGGGGCCTTCCCCTGCTCGACCAGTCTGCCGCTGATGACAGACGATGAGCGCGCCCAAGTGGGGACCTGCTTCAAGAAGCAAGGGCAGGATGCCGCCATTGCGCTTGGTCACACCCTGGTGGGGGGAGCGGTACGCGCCGAGCGAGTCGAAGGCTGGCTGGCGCAGTTGCGCCAGCAGCCCGAGGCATTGATCTATTGCTTTCGCGGTGGCCTGCGCTCACAAACCGTTCAACAGTGGCTGGCTGATGCCGGGATCACCCGTCCCCGGGTCGCCGGTGGCTACAAGGAGCTGCGCCGTTTCCTGATTGATACTCTGGACAGCGCGGCAGCGCAGTGCCACTGGAGCGTGCTGACCGGCATGACCGGCTCCGGCAAGACCCATATGCTGGGCCATGTGGCCCAGGCGCTCGACCTGGAAGGCCATGCCCGCCACAGGGGCTCATCGTTTGGCCAGCTGCCCGGCGGCCAGCCCAGCAACATCAACTTTGAAAACAACATGGCCATCGAGCTGCTCAAGCGCCGCCACAAGGGTGAACAGGCCTTCGTGGTGGAGGATGAGAGCCGCCTGATCGGTCGCTGCTGCCTGCCTAACACGCTGTTCGATGCCATGTGCAAGGCCCCGCTGGTGGTGGTGGATGTGCCGCAGTGCGAGCGCGCCGAGCAGATCCGCGAAGATTACGTGCACGATCTCTGGCTGCGCTATCAAGAGATGTATGGCAATGAAGCGGGATGGCCGCTGTTTGCCGCCTACCTCACCGATGCACTGGCTCGTCTCAAGCGTCGCCTCGGCGATCAGGCTCACCGCGAGCTGGATGCGCTGATGCAGACCGCCCTCACCGAGCAGGCCAACAGCGGCTCGACCGAGCCGCATCTGGCCTGGATCACCCTGCTGCTGACCCGCTACTACGACCCCATGTATCTCTACCAGCTTGGCAACAAGCAGGAGCGCATCGTGTTCCGGGGTGACAAGCAGGCCTGTCTCGACTACTTCGCCGAGCAGCGCACCAACGCGCAACAAGGCTGACCTCATCCCCTTTCCAACAAGAGGACCCCACATGTTGACATTCGAGGTGATCCCGGTCACCCAGTTCGCCCAGAACTGCTCCCTTATCTGGTGTGATGAAACCCGTCAGGCGGCGTTGATCGACCCGGGTGGCGAAGCGGACAAACTGCTGGCCGCCATCGCCAAGCGCGGCCTGACCCTGACCCACATACTGCTGACCCACGGTCATCTGGATCACGTGGGCGCGGCGGCTGAGCTTAGGGAGAAGACCGGCGTGACCATCACCGGGCCCCACAAAGAAGACGCCTTCTGGCTCGACATGCTGCCCCAGCAGAGCCAGATGTTCGGCTTCACCCATACCCCCGCCTTCGCCCCCGACCAGTGGCTCGCGCAGGGTGACAAGGTGACGCTGGGCAACTGCGAGCTGGAGGTCCATTTCTGCCCCGGCCACACCCCGGGCCATATCGTGCTGCTGAGCCAGGCCGAAAAACTTGCCTGGGTTGGCGATGTGCTCTTTGCTGGCAGCATTGGCCGTACCGACTTCCCCCGGGGCGATCACGCCACCCTGATTAAGTCGATCACCGAGACCCTGCTGCCGCTGGGTGACGAGATCGTCTTTATTCCGGGCCACGGCCCCAGTTCCACCTTCGGTCGTGAGAAGGCAAGCAACCCCTACCTGACCCAGCCTCTCTGGTAACGGACGCAGAGGGCCAGCCACGCAAAAAAGAGGGCAACCCCGGGGTTGCCCTCTTTTTCATGGTTTGCTGCGCGCTGCATCAAACGCCAGACAGCAAAAAGCCACTCCTGAGAGTGGCTTTTTTCAACTGGATAGCTCGCGATTAAACGCGAACGAAGTCCAGGTGAACCAGCTTCGGCTTAACCGGGTGACGCTGGATAGCCTTCACTTTAACGCTGACTTCTTCACCGTTGATGACCAGGGTCAGCACGGATTCGTAGAATTCCGGCTTCTCTTGGGCAATGATGAATTTTTTGTGGTCAACAGTGATGGACTGAGCTTCTTTGCCGGCACCGTAGATGATGGCAGGAACTTGGTCAGCGTGACGCAGGCGGCGGCTCGCACCTTTCCCCAGGTCAGAACGGACTTCAGCTTGGAATACGAAAGACATAGTGGTTATCTCATATAGATGAATTTATGGTGCTGACTGCGACCGGTCAGCACCTCGCAAAACGAGGGCGCATACTAGCACGGGCCCAGAACAGTAACAAGAGACCTTAACGCCCCTGCTCCAGCCGAACAAACCGCTGTTGTCGCTCTGCCGCACTCAGGGCATCGAAGCGGGCCAGGGTCTGGGGAGCCGGACAGTAGAGGGTATCCCCCGCCTTGACCCGGATGCTGTTGCCCATCAGCGGGCGATTGTCATCAACGATGGCCAACAGATAGCTGTAAGTGTCTCCCGCCGCCCCGGTGACAGTGCCATTTTGGGCCAGGGTGGCGGCGATGCGCCACAGTGTCTCCCCGGATGCCACCTGATGACAGACCCGCTTGCCATTGCCGACCGCTGGCGCCGAGAGCGTCAGCGTCTCACCGCTGGGGGATGCGTTCACCGCAGGCGTCACCTCGCCATGGGCAACATGGACCAGCAGGGTATCCGGTGCGCGCCAGGCTGCGTTCAGGGCCAGGCTCACACCCTGCGGCTCTGCGCCCAAACTGGCCGCGCGCGGCTGACCCGGCATCGCTGGCGGCGTGAATTCAGCCATGAAGGGGACCCCCAGACTGGCCACCGCCTGCTCGCCATAATGCGGTGACGTGACAGGCGCGATGGGTGCCAAGCCATAAGCGGCCTCATCGATGCGCCTGAGCCTGGCAAGATACGCCTTGGAGAGCTGCGCCTCCCCCTCAAACAGATCGAAGGGCGGCACCAGCCGGGCCGGAAACAGCACCTGCCAGCGCCCCTTCTTCTGCTTGAGTTCGAGCAGGGGGAACTGATTGCCCCGCCAGGCCACGAACATGGCCGGCGGGGAGCGATGCAGCGGGTAATATTCCGGGTTCAACTGCACCCAGGTTTGCTCTGCAATAGGCTGGTAACCGCTGATCACCACCTGCGCCACACTCAACCAGATCCCCAGCATCCTTGCCTCCCTGACTTGTGGTTTGAAGGGGCCATCTGACTGGCAGCCCCTCCTCATAAAACGATATCACGCTGTTAAAACAGACAGATAGCAGCTTAGCACTGGGCGATGGCGTTAAGCACCCGTTTATCTGACACCGGATAGGGAGTCCCCAGATTCTGGGCAAAAAATGACACCCGCAGCTCCTCGATCATCCAGCGGATATTGGCCACCTCGGCGGGGATCAGCTGGGATGTTGGGATCTTGGCCAGCAGCCCCTTGTAATCGGCCTCCACGCTCTGCACCTTGAGCATGTAAACCCGATCCCGGTTGGGATCGATGGCCAACTTTTCCATCCTGCGCTCAATGGCGCGCAAGTAACGCAGCAAGTCCGGCAGACGCTGCCAGCCGGTCTCGGTCACAAAGCCTTTATGGATCAGTTTGTCGAGCTGGAGCTGAATATCTGACATGGCGAACGCGGTATCGAGCTGCATCTTGCCCTTGAGCCGCTTCTTGATCTCATGGGAGAGGGTCAGCACTGCCTCTACCTGCTTGGCCACCTCCACCACGGCATCGTTGAGCTCGGCGCGCACGAACTCCTTGAGCGCCTCGAACCCCGCCTCGTCCCATGCCAGGCCACCGTGGCGCTCGATGAGCTTGTCGCAGCCGCAGGCGATGCAGTCATCAATCAGCTCCGCCACCTTGCCAAACGGGTTGAAGTAGAGCCCGAGCTTGGCTTTGTTGGGCAGCTTCTCCTGCAGGTACTTGATGGGGGATGGCACGTTGAGCAGCACCAGCCGGCGCTGACCCGCCCACATCAGTTGCTGCTGGGCCACCGGACTCTCCACCAGCTGGATGGAAACAGAGTCCTTCTCATCCACCAGCGCCGGATAGGCCTTCACTTTGAAGCCACCGCGCTTCTGGCTGTACTCCTGGGGCAGCTCGCCAAAGCTCCACAGGGTCAGGCCGGATTGCTCTATATCGTCATCCGCCACTTGCGACAGCGTCTCCTGCACCTTGCCACGCAGGGATTCTTTCAGCGCCTCCAGATCTTTCCCTTCCGCCACCTGCTTGTGCTTGTCATCCACTACCCGAAAGGTGAGCTTCAGGTGATCGGGCACCGCATTCCAGTCCCACGACTCGCGAGGCACTGTGACCCCGGTCATCCGCCGCAGCTGGCGCTCCATCTCGTCCAGCAGCGGCCCCTGCTCGGGGTTGAGACTGGCGAGCAGCGCGTCGGCATAGTTGGGCGCCGGCACGAAGTTCTTGCGCATTGGCTTTGGCATCGACTTGATGAGGGCCACCAGCAGCTCATGGCGCAGCCCGGGGATCAACCACTCAAACCCTTTCACTTCCACCTGATTGAGCAGCGGCAGCGGAATGTGCAGGGTGACGCCGTCCGCCGCCTCCCCCGGTTCGAACTGGTAGCTCAATTTGAGCTTGAGACGTCCCTGCTGCCAGAAGTTGGGGTAGTCGAGATCGCTGATGTGGGCCGCATCCCCCTTCATCAACATCTCTTTCTCGAAGTTGAGCCGCTCGGGATCCTGCTTTTGCGCCTCCTTCCACCACTTGTCGAAGTGGCGGCTTGATATCACCTCCTCCGGCAAACGGGCATCGTAGAAGCGGAACAGATCCTCGTCATCCACCAGGATGTCGCGGCGGCGGGATTTGTGCTCCAGCGCCTCTACTTCGGCCAGCAGCTTGCGGTTTTCGCCAAAGAAACGGTGACGGGTCTCGAAATCCCCCTCCACCAGCGCGCGACGAATAAACAGCTCGCGGCACAGGGCCGGATCGAGGCGGCTGAAGTTGATGGTGCGCTCATTGACCAGGGTCAGGCCATAGAGGGTCACCTTCTCCTTGGCCATCACGGCGCCATTTTTCTTCGACCAGTGCGGGTCGCTGTGGTGCAGCTTGATGAGATGCGCCGCCAGCGGTTCCACCCATTCCGGTTCGATCTTGGCATTGACCCGGGCGTAGAGACGCGAGGTCTCTACCAATTCTGCGGCCATCACCCACTTGGGCGGCTTCTTGAACAGGCCCGACGCCGGGAAAAGGTGGAAGCGGCCGTTGCGGGCACCGAGAAACTCGGGTTTCTCAAGATCCTTGTTGCCAATATGGCTCAAGAGACCGGTCAGCAGGGCGCAGTGCACCGTCTTGAAATCTGCCGGTTCATGGTTGGCCTTGAAACCCAACTCTTTCACCGTCTGGCGCAGCTGAAAGTGGATATCCTGCCACTCGCGCACCCGCAGGTAAGAGAGAAACTCCTTCTGGCACATGCGGCGGAACGGGTTGCTGCCGAGCGCATCCTGTTGCTCTTTCAGGTAGTGCCACAGATTGACGAAGGCGAGGAAATCCGAATCCTTGTCTTCAAAGCGTCTGTGCTGCTCATCGGCGGCCTGCTTCTTCTCCATGGGCCGCTCGCGGGGATCCTGGATACTGAGGCCCGCCGTGATCACCATGACTTCGCTCAAGCAGCCGGTTTGCGCCGCCGTGATCACCATCTTCGCCAGACGCGGATCAAGGGGGATGCGCGACAGCTGACGACCAATGTCGGTCAACTGCAACTTGGGCTCCTGATCCTGGCCGGCTTGCTGGGCGGCGAGGTGACGAGCAGGCAGTTCACGCACCGCCTCCAGCTCCTTGAGCAGGCTCAGGCCATCCTTGATGTGGCGTGACTCGGGCGGCTCGACGAAGGGGAAAGCCTCCATGTTGCCAAGCCCCAGCGCCAGCATCTGCAGAATGACGGAGGCCAGGTTGGTGCGCAGGATCTCGGGATCGGTAAAAGCCGGACGACCGTTGAAATCCTCCTCCGAGTAGAGGCGGATACAGATACCGTCCGCCACCCGGCCGCAGCGCCCCTTGCGCTGGTTGGCACTGGCCTGGGAGACAGGCTCGATAGGCAGGCGCTGCACCTTGGTGCGCCAGGAGTAACGGCTGATCCGGGCAGTACCCGGATCGATGACGTAGCGAATGCCCGGCACCGTCAGCGAGGTCTCCGCCACGTTGGTGGCGAGCACGATCCGCCGGCCGGCGTGTTGCTGGAACACCTTGTTCTGCTCGGCGTTGGAGAGGCGGGCATAGAGCGGCAGCACCTCGGTATCGCGCAGGTTGAGCTTGCGCAGAGCCTCCGTGGTATCGCGGATCTCCCGCTCGCCATTCATGAAGATGAGGATATCCCCCAGCCCTTCGCGGGCCAGCTCCTCCACCGCATCGAAGATGCCCTGCAGCTCGTCGCGCTCCTCCAGCCCTTCACTCTTGTCGCCGGTTTTTTTATCGACAAACAGGGGGCGATAACGCACATCGACGGGATAGGTGCGGCCGGAAACCTCGATCACCGGCGCCTTGTTGAAATGACGTGAGAAACGCTGGGGGTCTATGGTGGCCGAGGTGATGATCACCTTGAGATCGGGGCGCCTTGGCAGCAGCTGCTTCAAGTAGCCCAAGATGAAGTCGATGTTGAGGCTGCGCTCGTGGGCCTCATCGATGATGATGGTGTCGTACTGGGTGAGCATACGGTCGTTCTGGATCTCCGCCAGCAAGATACCGTCTGTCATCAGCTTGATGTGGGTCTGCTCGCTCACCTGATCGGTAAAGCGCACCTTATAACCCACGTAGTGGCCGAGCTCGGACTCCATCTCTTCTGCAATACGGGCTGCAACCGTTCGGGCCGCGAGGCGCCGCGGCTGGGTGTGGCCGATGAAGCCCTTCACTCCGCGCCCGAGCGAGAGACAAATCTTGGGGATCTGGGTGGTCTTGCCCGAGCCGGTTTCACCGGCGATGATCACCACCTGATGTTCACTGATCGCCTTGGCGATCTCCGCCTGCTTCTGGCTGACCGGCAAATTGGCCGGATAGGTGACCTTGGGCACGCCCGCCAGACGAGACTGGTAACGCGCCTGTGCGACATCCAGATCCGCAGCTATGGTCTCAAGCACGGCAGCCTGCTTGCCCTCAGGCAGCTTTTTGACCCCGTGCAGACGACTGGAAAGACGGCGGGCATCGAGATTCATGCAGGCAGAAAGACGGCGGCGCAGCGCCTCGATAGAGAGAGACAAGGTACGAATTCCTTAAATGAGTGCCCAGAGGGGCCATATCGACAAGCTTCGAGAGATCCTAAAGAGCGAGGAAGAGCGGTGCAAGCCTTAAAGCGATTGGGATGGCGATGAAAACCGGAATAACGGGCGTTTGGACAGAAGTATCTGAATGACCTGAATAAAAAGAGCAGGCCGCGGCCTGCTCCCGATGACTCATGACACTCAATCCGATCAGGCCCGGGCCTTGTGTACGAAACAGGTACCCAGCTGGGCGTGGATCGCCAGCATCACATTGTGACGACTGATCACCCCGAGCAGATGCCCCTCCTCCACCACAGGATAGATCTTGGGCTTTTGCCCCATCATCATCTCGGCCAGCTCCAGAATGCTGGTGTCGGGCCCGACCGCCAGCACCTCCTTGCGCATCACATCCTTGACCTGGGCCACCTGCTCGCAGTGATAGGCCTCCTTGAGCATGACAGCGATGCAGTCCTGCTCGGAAACCCAGCCGATCAGATGACCCAGCGCATCCACCACAGGGCCACCAAGTTGGTGACTGTTGAGAAACTTTTCGACCGCAGACTGCACCATCATGTCAGCGCTGAACGTGATGGGCCGGGTCTGCATATAATCCTTTGCCTTGAGTGATTCCATTGTGCGTTCCCCCAACCAGCCTCCCGGGCGGGAGGCGCAAGCCGGACACTATGTCCGGCTCACTCCAAGCATAGCTCGCACCCGATCAGGAGATGGATTGCAGCAACAGCAGCAGCTCGTTCTGACTGTGGCAGTCGGTCTTCTTGAACACCCCCTTGAGGGTCGAGCGGACGGTTTCCACCTTGACCCCACGCAGCTCGGCGATGTCGTTGCTGCTGTAACCCTTGCTCATCAGCACCAGCAGCTCCTTCTCGCCTATGGTCAGCGGATAGAGGCTGGCCAGCGCCTCTATGTCGGGATTGAAAGAGTGCTCGGGATCGCGCAGCACGACTTCCACATAGCGCTCGAACCGGCTAAGACCGCTCATCAGCGTACACTGGATCAGCAGCGGCCTTAAATTGGCCTGACGGGAAATAGACATATACGCGCTCGCTCCTGGCAACAAGTAAGCAAAGCCATTCAGGATCTCCTTGAACTGGCGTTGTTGCTCCTTATTGTGCAGCGAAAACATACCATTAACAGACCGTAACTCAACATTCTCATCGGAGATACGATTGAAGGCCACATTGGAATAATGGATATGGCCTTTGTCATCGACGATGGCGCTGGGCTTATTATGGTTTTTAACCAGTTGCTGCAGCTGATAGTTCTGGGTTTCCAGCGCCAGCAAGTTCCAATAATGGTTACTCCAGGCCGCAAAACCAGAATAAACCTCTGCCAGCGAGGAGATATCCTGAGCGCTGAAATCTTCCTGGCTGGCACCACGATAGGTGCACAGGCTGCTAAGACCCCGCCCCTTTACCCGGCAGACCCCCCCGGCCGCAAATTGCGCACCGAAACTGGCAAGCAGCCCCGTCGAATTGGACAGTGTCGTGGCATTGACTATGCCCTGGCAGCCCTTGTCCAGATAGTGATTGAACCACACATCCTGGCGATGGTGCTGTACATAGAACTGCTGCTGTGCCTCTGTCAGCCCACTGGAGAAGAGTTTTATCCCGTCGCTCTTGTCATCATCCCGCAACAGAAACAGCGAAGAACTGCCTGACACATCGGAGCGGAACTGATCCACCACCAACTTAATGTCAGAATCATTAATACCGCACTCATATAACTGGCTTATATAGGGTGATACCCTTTCTTTTGCTAATGCCTTCACTCCCGAACTCCTAATTCTTATTTTTATTGAGGTGGCATCTTACTCTGCAATGAGAAACCCGAAAAGTAGTCAAATGAACAAAGGTTTTATAACTGATCCATAAATAGTAATGATAAAAGTACATAAGGATGGGTGAAAGCGAAAATCTTAAATCCAAGTTAATGTTTTATATGATTTTTGTCGCTATGGATATTTTTATCGTCATCGGGGTTACCACCACGGTGAGATCCTGATCCCATGACAAACCTTGCATTTTTTCCCCTTTGGCCCCAACAACCGACCGGGCTCCAATAAAGATCCCGCCCCCTGCCTCCCCTGGCCTAGTTATTTTGGGTCTGACGATGCCAGCACCATAGCGCCACCTCTGCCTGACTGCACTCATCCCCTTTACTGCCCATCTATCCAGCCACGCTGTTATCGCCACTCACCCCCCTTTGCCTCCCATACGCGCAGATCGCCATCTCACGCCAGATCCAATGCGCCAATGTTTCATTTTGGTTAATTTTATGTTTGATTTGTGAGCCACAGACGGTAATGTATATACAATTTACTCGGTCAGATGTCGGGCAGGCGTTACACCACAAGGAGAAATGACGAGATGGAACAGGATAATGTGCTCATCGCCCCCACGAAATCAGGCGCCGGTATCAAGCTGTTGCTGACCAGCCTGCTTGGCATCGCCATCTTTTTCATCCCGTTCGAGCTGGCGGGACGCAGCACCATACTGGTGGATCACCTGGCTGGCTTGCTGATGGCACAGCGGCCATTGGCTTTGGGATTGATCCTGTTACTGATCGCTTATGGGGCCGTGACTCCGCTGCTGGATGGCCGCTGGCGCGCGCGTCCCATCGACAGACTCCTGAGCCTGTTCAAGCTGCTCGGTCTTGGTCTGGCGTTGATGTATGTCGCCGAGCTGGGACCGGCCTGGCTGATGACCCCGGATCGCCTGCCCTTTCTGTTCGACAAGCTGGCCATGTCGGTCGGCCTCATCGTGCCCATCGGTGCCATGGCCCTCACCTTCCTGCTCGGCTTCGGTCTGCTGGAACTGATCGGGGTACTGATGCAGCCCGTGATGCGGCCGTTATGGCGCACACCGGGGCACTCCGCCATTGATGCGGTAGCCTCGTTCGTCGGCAGCTATTCGGTTGGGCTGCTCATCACCAACCGGGTCTTCCTCGCGGGCAAATACACGGTGCGGGAAGCCGTCATCATAGCCACCGGGTTTTCCACCGTGTCGGCCGCCTTCATGATCATTGTGGCCAAGACCCTCAACCTGATGGAACACTGGAACTTCTATTTCTGGTCCACCCTGGTGATCACCTTTGTCATCACCGCCATTCTGGCGCGCGTGCCCCCTATCTCCAACATGGCCCATCACGGGGAAACCGATGAGCCACTGCCAGCCGGCATGCGCCGCTGGCAAGCTGCACTGGCATCCGGGCTGAGCCAATCCAGTCAGGCAGACCCCCTGCTGCGCCAGTTGCAAGACAACCTCAAGGATGGCCTCAGCATGGCGGCCGCCGTGGTGCCCACCATATTGTCGGTCGGCCTGCTCGGCCTGTTGCTGGCGCAGCATACCCCCTTGTTCGACCTGTTGGGCTGGCTACTGTGGCCCCTGACCTGGTTGCTTGATCTGGGCGAGCCACTGGAGACCGCCAGATCGCTCTCGGCCGGGCTGGCAGAGATGTTCCTGCCCGCCATCCTGCTCAAAGATGCGGATCTGCTGGTGCGCTATGTCACCGCCGTGATCTCGGTCAGCTCTGTCCTCTTCTTCTCCGCCTCTATCCCCTGCATCCTGGCCACCAGGATCCCGGTGAGCGTGAGCCAGCTGGTGGTGATCTGGCTCCTGCGTACCCTGCTCGGCATAGTGCTGGCAGCACTCTGCGGCAAGCTGGCCATGGCGGCAGGCTGGCTGAGTTAAGCGAGGTGGAACACCCTGGTGGGGAAACGCAAGCACGTGCACCAACCAAGAAGGCGCCCGAGGGCGCCTTCACTTTTTGGCACAGCAGCCATAACGCCCGCCGCAACAGGGGCTGACTTGGCACGCACGCCATAAAAAAACGCAGCTGATACAGAGTGCCTGCATCAACTGCGTCCTGGTCATGCTTGATGAGGCTTGCCATGCCAGATGGGGAACGTACGAAACACCCACCCTGCGTCACATCGCGAGAGCATCAGATCTGCCTGGCCCTTAGCCCGCGCTGCCCTATCGAAGCATTGGATTTACGTCGACATGCTTAGAAGGGCAGCTTCATGCCCGGGGGCAGTTGCATGCCGCCGGTCAGCTCACCCATCTTGGTCTTGTTTTGCTCTTCCACACGACGAACGGCATCGTTGACGGCGGCAGCGACCAGATCTTCGATCATCTCTTTGTCATCTTCCATCAGGCTCGGGTCGATCTCGATGCGACGCACACTGTGGCTGCCGGCCATGGTGACCTTGACCATACCAGCACCGGCTTCGCCGACCACTTCCATCTGGGCAAGCTGCTCTTGCATCTTCTGCATGCGCTCTTGCATCTGTTGGGCCTGCTTCATCAGGTTCCCCATTCCACCTTTACCAAACATATGTCGTCTCTCGTCTTGAAATCCGGCATCCAGCGCCGGGCTGTGGGCTTGTCTGTCCTAGATGGGGACAAGCAAACCGCTTTTCAACCGGGCACTGAGCCCGGCATGGGTGTTAAACATCGAATTCAATTGCTTAGCGGCTCTATGCTCTCGTGGTGGAGCATGGCACCAAACCGCTGAACTAAAAACTGCACATTGGGATCCAACTCCAGATCCCGGCTTACCTGCTCGCGCACACCCAAATAGAGGCGGTGCTCTATCTCAAGGGGCGTCTCCTTATCGGGTACCAGGCCCAGGGTCACCTCCACCTGCACGGCCTGACCCAGCTCCGGGCCTATGATCTCGGCCAGATCGGCGCGGGCCCGATCGCTGATCAGGTGGCGCTGCTCAGGCTTGAGGATCAGCTGCACTGTCTCTCCCTGCTGGCTCATGACCGCGTTGATCGCCAGCTGACGCAGCCGACCGCCGACCCCGGTGCGGGCAATCAGCTCGGACCAGGGATCCCCACAGTTGACCAGCAAGGAGGACGGGATCAATCTGGCGACCGCTTCCCCCTCCTCGGGTCGACTGTCGCTCTCCAGTTCATCCCAGTCGATGGCCTCCATCACGGAGGTCGCCGTCGGCTGAGGTGCGATGGCAGCAGTAACCTGGGGCATCGCGGGTGCGGGGCTGGACACGGCAGGCGCTACCTGTGCCCTCGCGGCCGACGTACCGTCCAGATCCCAGGGCGGCAGATCGTCGGGGTTGGGACGAGCGCTGGCGGGAACGGGAGCAGGGGCAGCCTGAGCATAGGCAGGCCCGGCGCTGGCCGCAGGAGCCGCCGGCAACCGGTTCGGCATGGGCGCACTGGCAACCGCATCGCTAAAGCCCTGGCTCAGGTACTCCTCGTAATCGCTGCCACTGTCGTCATAGGCCTCGAGCGGCGGCAGATCCTCATAGCCCGCTACCGCAGTACTCTGGATCGGCGCCACGGCGGCGGGTAGCCAGCCGGGGGATGCTGGTGCAGCAACCGGCGGCACGATCGGGCTGGCCTCGGGGACCGTCACCGGCCTGGTGGGCGCAACACGAGGTGGTGCAGACGCAACGGCGGTTGCCCCTGGCTCACCACGCAGGCGGCTGCGCAGCAGATTGCGCTTGCCCAGCAGGCTCTGCATGCTGGACGCAGCAGAGTGGGCAGCTTCCGGCTCGGCAACGGGAGCGACCTCCATATGAGGCTCAGGGGATAGCGGGGCTGTCAATGAGGCATCCTGCAGCGCGTCGTCACGCCTGCTGACGGGAGCCATTGGCTCACTCGCGCCAGAGGATCCCTCATAGCCCATCTGCTGCGCTTCACGCAGCAGCTCGTCCTGCTCGGCAAACAGCGGCGCGCTCAGCGCGTCGCTGGCATTCTCTTGCTCATCCACAGAGCGAGGGATGACAGGCTCAGCCTGCACAAGGGAGGGCACCCCCGGCGTGAGGGTTGGAGCATCAGTAGAGACAGCCGGTGGGGCCACAGTCGCGGTGGCCGAAGCGGGGGCTGGCTCAACCCCCTGAGGCTTTCCCAGCGGGGCCGGTGCAGTCCTCACACCAGCCACGGGCGACAGAGCGGCAAGGTTGGCCGGGTGCACGGCCTCACGGCGCGGGGAGAAGGCCAGCATGCGCAGGCAGGTCATCTCGAGCGCGGTGCGGCCATCGGGGGCCCAGGGCAGATCCTTACGCCCCCCCAGCACTATCTGGTAGCAGAGCTGCACCTCTTCCGGGCTCATGGCCTGAGCCAGCTGCAACAGGGCATCGGCATCCGCCCCCTGCTCCTGCACTGTGGCGGGCAGTAACTGCGCCATGGCGATGCGATGCAGCAGCCCTTCCAGCTCGGCGTGCAGCTGATCAAAATCGGGCCCCAGGGTCGCAATCTCGGTGATCTTGGCCATGGCCGCCGGAGCATCCTGGCGCAAGATGGCCTCCAGCAACTGGTGCAGGTGGCGGTGATCGAGCGTCCCCAGCATCGCCAGCACACTCTCGAGACGCACACTGCCATTGCCGTGAGCCAGCGCCTGATCGGTCAGGCTCAGGGCATCGCGCATGCTGCCGTCAGCCGATTTGGCCAAGGCTTGCAAAGCGCGCGGCTCGAACGGTTGCCCCTCCTGATCCAGCACCCATTCGAGCTGCTTGGCGATCTGGGTCTGATCCAGACTCTTCAGATGAAACTGCAGGCAGCGAGAGAGGATGGTAATGGGCAGCTTCTGCGGATCCGTGGTGGCCAGCAGGAACTTCACATAGGGGGGCGGCTCTTCCAGGGTTTTGAGCAGGGCGTTGAAGCTGTGGCGCGACAACATGTGCACTTCATCGATGAGGTAGACCTTGAAGCGGCCGCGGGCCGGGCGATACTGCACGTTGTCGAGCAGCTCGCGGGTGTCTTCCACCTTGGTGCGGGACGCCGCATCAATCTCCAGCAGATCAACAAAGTTGCCCTGATCGATCTCGCGGCAGGTGTCGCACACACCGCACGGATGGCTGCTGATCCCCTGCTCACAATTGAGACTCTTGGCCAGAATGCGGGCTATGGTGGTCTTGCCAACCCCACGGGTACCGCTCAGCAGATAGGCATGATGCAGCCGTCCCTGATCCAGGGCGTTGGTCAAGGCGGTCAGCACATGGTGCTGGCCTACCACTTGTTCAAACGTATGGGGGCGCCATTTACGCGCCAGAACCTGATAGCTCATAAGTCTCGATGCAGGGATGACAAGGCATTGAGACAGAATGCTAACACAAATGCCAGGCGGGCTGTATCGGCTATCGGCGAGGGCGGGAGGGATCGCTTGAATTTCAAACCGATGCCCGGATGGGCACCGGTTTCGGGACACGCAACAGGCTGACGAGGCCTGCGTTGCATCCGGGGGGATTACTCGCCAGCCAATTCGACCAGTGAGACGACCTTGATGCCGGCCGCCGTCAGGCGGGCATCGCCGCCCAGAGATGGCAGGGAGATAATGAAAGCCGCATCGGCCACATCACCACCGGCCCGGCGGATGAGCTTGACGGTCGCATCGACGGTACCGCCGGTGGCCAGCAGATCATCGACGACCAGCACCTTGTCACCCGGCACGATGGCATCAGTGTGCAGTTGCAGGGTATCGGTACCGTATTCGAGGGCATAGGACTCCTCGATCACTGCACGGGGCAACTTGCCCGGCTTGCGCACCGGCACAAACCCCAGGCCCATGGCGAAGGCGACCGGTGCACCGAAGATGAAGCCGCGGGCCTCGGTGCCGACGATCTTGGTGATCCCTTGATCACGATAATGCTCAGCCAACAGATCGATGGTAGCTTTGAAGGCCTCCGCGTTCTCTATCAGGCTGGTGATGTCACGAAACAGAATGCCCGGCTTCGGATAGTCGGGGATGGTCTTGATGCTCGCTTCGATAAATTTCAGGGTATCCGGATTCATTGTTTGACCGCTTATTTTTTGAGCCCAGGCGTGGCCGTATTTCTCGATTCCCGCCAGCGGGAAATAAAAAGGCCCGTCACGCAAAAATGACAGGCCGACTCCATAGCATTATTGCCGCAATAGCTTAGGGACTTCACTTCGCCATTGCAACTGGCTCCAGTACCGGCAGACGCATTAACCAGGTGAGCAGGATCACCATTATGACCACCAGCAGCCCCTTGACCCAGAGCAGCGGCACCACCGCCAGCGATACCGAGAAAGTGAGCAGAATGAAGATGATGGCCCGCCGACGGGCATGACGACGAATACCGCGATACTGCTGCCAATCGACGATGGGCGGGCCAAACCAGGGGTGAGCCAGCAGCCAGCGGTGAAAGCGGGGGGACGAACGGGCAAACAGCGCCGCCGCCAACAACATGAAGGGGGTGGTCGGCAACAGGGGCAGCACGATTCCTATGATGCCGGTGACGAATGCCAACCAGCCCAATCCCATCAGACACCAACGTTTCATGGCCGCTCCTCTTCAATTCAGCTCTGCTTAGCGTAACAGAGTTGACCCAAAAGCTGACAACCCAGACCTGCGAGCGTCGGCTGATGAGGCTCAACGAGTGGGCTGATGGCTGACAACGCCGGCCATTGCCACTACAATCTGCGCTCTTTTTTCTCCCCTTGTCTTCGGAAGCAGCTATGCGCGTTATTTTGGCCCCCATGCAGGGGGTGCTGGATCACCTGATGCGGGAGGTACTCACCTCCGTCAACGACTACGACCTCTGCGTCAGCGAGTTTATCCGCGTGGTCGATCAGTTGCTGCCTGCCAAGGTATTTTATCGGCTCGCGCCCGAACTC
The DNA here is from genome assembly GCF_029237385.1 of Aeromonas sp. 1HA1. NCBI lineage: Bacteria > Pseudomonadati > Pseudomonadota > Gammaproteobacteria > Aeromonadales > Aeromonadaceae > Aeromonas > Aeromonas sp. 1HA1. Next base: position 5,999 of record NZ_JAACGC010000047.1, on the reverse strand, counting down.
AAGCAGGGTGGCAAGACCCGCGCCGGCACCCCGGTAAGGGTGCAACTGCTGGGGCAACACCCCGAATGGCTGGCCGAGAACGCGGCACGCGCCATCGAGCTTGGCTCCCCCGGGGTCGATCTCAACTTTGGCTGCCCTGCCACCACGGTGAACAAGAGCAAGGGCGGCGCCGTCTTGCTCAAAGAGCCCGACACCATCTACCGCATCGTCAAGGCGGTGCGGGAGGCGGTGCCAGCCCATCTGCCGGTGAGCGCCAAGATCCGCCTCGGATACGATGACAAGGATCTCTACCTGGAGAACGCCCAGGCCGTCTATCAGGCGGGCGCCAACGAGCTGGCGGTGCATGCGCGCACCAAGCGCGAAGGCTACAAAGCCCCGGCCCACTGGGAGTATGTGGACGCCATCCGCCGCGCCCTGCCCATCCCTGTCACCGCCAACGGCGAGATCTGGGATCATAAAGATGCCCTCACCTGCGCCAGCGTCTCCGGCTGTGATGCGCTCATGGTGGGGCGCGGTGCCATCTCCCTGCCCAACCTGGCCAACGTGATGAAGACCGGCTGCGCCCACATGAGCTGGGCACAGGTGTTGCAGCTGATGGTGAGCTACACCGAGCAGGATCTGGCCAGCGAGAAAGCGGACTATTACCCCAGCCGCATCAAGCAGTGGTTCAGCTACCTCAAGCGGGAATACCCGCAAGCCGACCTGCTGTTTCGCGATATCAGGCTGTTCAAGGAGACGGCTCCCATTCGGGAGGCCTTGCTGCAAGCCTCGAAAGCTGTGATCTAACCGTCTTTTACTTGACGCATATCATCTTGATAATCCTGTTGTCTCCCTATACTGCCCTGGATTTGTAATTCGTCTGTTGGGGGCTAGTGTGTGTGAAATGACGCAAGCTCGGTTGGCCGTGTGGCGTGAGCGCCTGCTGACTGACTGGGCACAAGTAAGAGAAGAGCTGATAGGTCAGCTCAAGGCCTGTCGGCGTGACGAGTGGGCGGAAAAAGTAGATCACTGCGAACGGGATCAGCTGGTAGAGCTGACCAGTCGCCTCGACTTGCCCAAGGTGGAGCAGAGCGTGGCCTGCCTCAAGCGGATTGATGCCGCTCTCTGTCAAATGGATCTGGGGCTCTATGGCATCTGTTCCGATTGCGAAGAGCCGCTTGCCATTGAGCAACTCGAGCTGGATCCGACCCTGCAACGCTGCCCACGCTGCGAAGCCCGCTATCGCAAGGGATTCCACGCCCACGAACTCTGAGGGATGCACATTCGTGCATCCTCGCTTCCAGACTGGTCAGCCTGCCGTTTCTATCCAATCTGATCTATATCCAGCAGACACCCGTGCATTTGATGCTGAACCGCCGCACCACCACGCCACAGCAGTTGCAACGGCTCGACGAGGCCATCAGGGCCCTGCTGCAGAGCCCTGAATATAGGCAGATCCTCGCACGAGATAGAACAATGGGCCCGCTGGGCCCATTGTTGACTGTGTCGCTTATTGTGCCAGCAGATGCCCCACCAGCTCATGACGCCACCCTTGTAGCAGCATGGGCTTGTCAGCGCGAGCACGCTCTTCATCGCTCATACGCCAGCTCCAGGTGAAGTACTGGTGAATGATCTTCTTGCTCGCCACCAGTTCCGGCGGGATGTTGCTGGCCTTGGCTTTCTCCTCCACCATCCCCTTGATGCGCTTGAGCTCGGCCTTGTACTGGGGATAATCCACCAGCCGGCGAATGGGCTCAGGCCAGCCCGCAGGGTCGCTCTGCTGGGCCGTCGCGACTATGTCCAGCATCCGCTTGCCATGGATCTTGATCTCGATGGGAGCCAGCCCCAGCTCATTGAGATCGCGCAGCGACGTGGGTTTGCGCTCCGCCACCTTGAACAGATGCAGCTCCTTGACCACGAAGTTAAGGGCCAGATCGCGGCGCACCGCCTCTTGCTGACGCCAGGCAGCCAGCTCGCGCAGTATGGCCAGTTCACGGCGTCCCAGTTGCCAGGCGTTGATGATGTCGAGATAGGCCTGACGGGGATCGCAGCCCTGGGTCTTGCGGGCCGAGTGGTTCTGGCACTCCTGCTCGAACCAGGCAAACTTGCCGCTCTCGTGCAGCTGGGCCATCACCTTCTCGTAGAGCGGCATCAGGTAGAACACATCAGCCGCCGCATATTCGAGCTGACGCTCGGTGAGCGGACGAGCCAGCCAATCGGTACGAGCCTGATCCTTGACCAGCTCCACGCCGAGAAAATCCTTGGCCAGGGCGCCAAAACCGACCGACACACCATAGCCCAGAAAGGCCGTCGCCAGCTGAGTGTCGTGCATCTGATTGGGCAGATGGCCAGCCTCGTGCTGGATCAGCTCCAGGTCTTCGCCGGAGGCGTGCAGTATGGCGATCTGCCCTGCCCGGCCAAGCCGTTGCCAGAGGGGCGCGAGGTTCAGAGCCAGGGGATCCAGCAGGGCCAGATGCTCGCCATCATAGATCTGGAACAGGCCCAGCTGGGGGTAATAGGTGCGGGTGCGGACGAATTCAGTATCGATGGCCAGGGGAACGTCGGCCAGGGAAGCGAGATATTGTTCCAGTTCGGCTTGCTGTGAAATGAGTTGATAGTGCATCTTTGCCTGCGCGTTGATCAGGGCCAAAAGAAAAAACCGTGGCATGACCCACGGTTTTGCATGACAGCGGCGGATCGCCCGTTATTGCTTGGCAATTTCCTCGTCGCGCAGCACGCGGCGCAGGATCTTGCCCACATTGGTCTTGGGAAGTTCGTCGCGAAATTCTACCAGTTTCGGCACCTTATAGGCAGTCAGATGTGTGCGGCAGTGGGCAATAATCTCGTCCTCCTGCAGTTTTGCATCTTTTTTGACCACGAAGATCTTCACCAGCTCGCCGGAAACCTTGTGCGGCACGCCAACCGCAGCCACTTCCAGCACCTTGGGGTGAAGCGCCACCACGTCTTCGATCTCGTTCGGATAGACGTTGAAACCCGAGACCAGGATCATGTCCTTCTTGCGATCGACGATCTTGAAAAAACCTTGCTCGTCACACACGGCGATGTCGCCGGTACAGAGCCAGCCATCCTGCATCACCTCGGCAGTGGCCTCGGGACGCTGCCAGTAGCCCACCATCACCTGGGGGCCGCGCACCTGCATCTCGCCGGGCTTGCCACATTCGGTGATCACCTGACCGGCGTCATCCACCAGACGGATGTCGGTGGAGCAGACCGGCAGACCGATGGAGCCGTTGTAGTCGAGCAGATCGTAGGGGCAGACGCTCACCAGCGGCGAACACTCGGTCAGGCCATAACCTTCCAGCAGCGGGGTGTCGGTCAGCCCCTTCCACTGTTCGGCGACCGCCCGTTGCACAGCCATGCCCCCCCCTATGGTCAGCTTCAACTTGCCAAAATCCATCGACTGGAATTCGCCGTTGTTGACCAGGGCATTGAACAGGGTGTTGACCCCTGTGATGCAGGTGAAGGGGTATTTTCTGATCTCTTTGACAAAGCCCGGGATGTCGCGCGGGTTGCTGATGAGCAAGTTGTATCCCCCCAGGCGCATGAACAGCAGGCAGTTCACGGTCAGGGCGAAAACATGATAGAGCGGCAGTGCCGTGACCACGAACTCCTTGCCCCGTGCCAGCATGAGGCCGTAGACGCCGAGGCACTGCTCGACGTTGGCAATCATGTTGCGATGGGTCAGCATGGCCCCCTTGGAGAGGCCAGTGGTGCCGCCGGTGTACTGCAGGAAGGCGAGATCATCGTTGGTGATCTCGGGCTTGATGTACTGCAGGTAGCGCCCCTTGGAGAGGGCCTGACGCATGGTGCTGGCGTGGGGCAGGTTGTATTTGGGTACCAGCTTTTTGACGTATTTCACCACAAAGTTGACCAGGGTGCCTTTTGCCAGCCCCAGGTTGTCGCCCATGCGGGTCAGGATGACGTGCTTGATTGGGGTGTCGTAGACCACTTTTTCCAGGGTATGGGCAAAGTTGGAGACGATGACGATGGCCTTGGCCCCCGAGTCCTTGAGCTGATGCTCCAGCTCGCGCGGGGTATAGAGCGGATTGACGTTCACCACTATCATACCGGCGCGCAGTATGCCGAACACGGCGATGGGGTATTGCAACAGGTTCGGCATCATCACAGCCACCCGATCCCCCTGGCTGAGCTTGAGCTCGCTTTGCAGGTAGGCGGCAAAGGCGCGGGACTGCTCTTCCAGTCGGCGGTAGGTGATGGTTTGCCCCATGTTGACGAAGGCAGGCTGATCGGCAAACTCGGTCACCGATGCCTCAAACATGTCGACCAGGGAGCTGTATTGGTCTGGGTTGATCTCGGCGGGAACCCCTTGTGGATAACGCTTCAGCCAGACTTTTTCCACGAACTTCTCCTGCATAACTAGCACCTGTGCGCTCACTGTATTGCCTCCGTCCCTGTTCACATCCAATTCAATCGGTCGTTTTAAGCTCATGCTCTAATGTCACCCATATTTACATAGGGCCACATCAATTAACAGCGAATTAACAACGGATACGTGTGAGGGGGAAAACAAACCTGGAATGATTGAAAGCCGGTGATTCTAGCGAATTTGACAAAATTTTTCGATACAAACGGCGGTATCGGCCGAGTTTTCCATATGAAAATGATGGTTTCCCGCCAAAACGACCATTTCTATTTGCTCGAATGCGCCATGACGCAACTGCCACTGCGCCAGCAGGCTGGCAAAGCCATGCTCGCCCCGGATAAACAGCACAGGGCAGCGGATGGCACGGATCAGCGCCTGGGCCTGCCCCTCACCCATGCGCAGTGGCGACAATTCCCGCAAACGGGGATCGCTGCGCCAATGCCAGCGCCCTGCCCGCTCCACCTGTTGTCGCTCGCAGATAAGCCGCACCGCCTGCGGCGTGATATCCGCCACCTTGCAACGGGCGGCCACCGCTTCATCAACCGAGGCAAAGCCGTTGGCACTGCGTTCACGGGTGCGACTGCGATTTAAAATCGCCCGCCGCAACTGCGCCGGCACCTCCTCATCGGGCTGGCTGAGCGGGCCCAACCCCTCCAGCATGATGAGCCGCTCCACCTGCTCGGGAAAGACGCCGGCATAGGCAGACGCAATCAATGCCCCCAGGGAGTGGCCAAGTAGATTGAAACGCGACCAGCCTGCCGCCTGAACGATCTGGTAGAGATCATCAAGCCAGTCCACAAAAACATAGGGGGTGGTTTTGTGATCGGAGTGACCATGACCTGGCAGATCGACACAGATGAGATGAAAGTCCCCCAGATACGGGGCCAGCGGCAAGAAGCTGGCGCTGTTGTCGAGCCAGCCATGCAAGGCGATCAGCAGCGGCTTGCCCTGCTGCTCGTTGTCAAGCAAAGCCACCCGGCGACCATCGGCCAGGGTGAGCATTTTTTCCTGCATGATGATTGTCATGAGCAACCTTAGCGACGCAGCGGCCGTCTCGGCCAGAAGGGATCATAGAAGGGGTCGTAGAAGTAAGGATCCATATAGCGGATCTCTACCTCCTTCACCGGCGGCCACAGCTTGCTGGAGGTGGCATCGATCACCGAGAAACGGTACTTGTGCTCGCCAATCTGGCCATCCACCGGCTGAGCTATGGTGCCGAGCACCGTCAGGCTGCGCCCCTTGGCGTAAAGGGTCGGGTCGACGAAGCCCTGCATGATGGCCAGAAAGCGGCCCGGACTCTGCTCGGTCTGCTCCGGAACCCCGTTGGATTCGAGCGGCAGATAAACTACCTCGATGACGCTCTGATCCGCCTTGTTCTGTACCGCCGAGATGACGCCGCTCCAGCGGGCCGGTTTGCCCTCCATCCCGCCAAGGGCGGGCTGATAGGCAACCAGCTGGTTTGCCGGCTCATAAGCCAGCTCCTTCGGAACCTGTCTCTTGATCAGATCTTGATCCCCGAAGCCATCATCTCTTTGGCGGCAATAAAGCCGTCCAGTTTACTTTGCAGTGTTTGCCAGCCTTCCCAGAGTGAGCTCCAGCCTGCAATCCCTGTTCG
>NZ_JAACGC010000046.1:0-36571 GCF_029237385.1 Aeromonas sp. 1HA1 | reverse complement strand
GAACAGGGATTGCAGGCTGGAGCTCACTCTGGGAAGGCTGGCAAACACTGCAAAGTAAACTGGACGGCTTTATTGCCGCCAAAGAGATGATGGCTTCGGGGATCAAGATCTGATCAAGAGACAGGCATTATCCTGTGGGGTCGAGGTGTGACGTGCGGGAAAGGGCCCTGGCGATGATGCGGTTCTGCCTGAATAAAAAGCAGCTGAATGGGCGCTGCCATGAGCATGATATTGACGGAGCAACCATTGATGATAAATATCATTGGCAAGTCTGCCCCTTTTTTACATATATGGCCACAAATAATAAGGTATATTTCATTGGCCTCTTTATTTTCTGGCGATCACTCTAGGCTGATAACATTAGCTATTTAAAAATAGTGTGACACCGCTTTCATTTTTATTATTTAACATCACAAACTAACGAGTGATTTTTATGATTTTAATTCATGTGGCCCCTTAAATACCCTTTTGTGGGTATTTTGTGGCTCATCAATGGGTTGTCTAACTGCATGCTGTATATGGTTTTTTAAATTAATGATGATGAGTTATATATCTGGGTAATGTCTCGCAGCTTGATGGAGATCAACACGGGAGGAGAGGGGAGTCCTTAGCATTTCCGCTATTAAGCATGTATCAAAAAAGTGCTCGCTAACGGGAATAATAAAAATGGTCGAGGATAATGTTTTATCGGCTCATGGAATTAATCGCCGTGACTTTATGAAATTGTGCGCCGGGATGGCCGCAACCCTGGGATTAAGCCAGCATGCCGTGGCCAAGATGGCCACTGCGCTCACTGGCCCCGAGCGGCCACCGGTGATCTGGATTGGGGCGCAGGAGTGTACCGGTTGCACCGAGTCGCTGCTGCGGGCTACCCACCCCACCATAGAAAACCTGATCCTCAATACCCTTTCGCTGGAGTACCACGAAGTGCTCTCGGCGGCCTTTGGTCATCAGGCGGAAGAGAACAAGCGCAACGCCATCGAGCGCTACAAGGGCAAGTATCTGCTGGTGGTGGATGGCTCCATTCCACTCAAGGATGGTGGTGTCTACTGCATGGTGGCCGGAGAGCCCATCGTCGACCATATTCGCCGTGCTGCTGCCGATGCGGCTGCCGTCATCGCCATCGGCTCCTGCTCCGCCTGGGGTGGTGTGCCCGCCAGCGGTGGTAACCCGACCGGGGCCGTCAGCCTGGAAGAAGCGCTCGGCAATATCGACACCCCGATCATCAATATCCCGGGTTGCCCGCCCAATCCCCACAACTTCCTCACCACGGTTGCTTACTACATCACCTACGGCAAGCTGCCTGCGCTGGATAGCAAGAAGCGTCCGCTGTTTGCCTACGAGCGACTCATTCACGAGAACTGCGAGCGCCGTCCGCACTTCGATGCGGGTCGTTTCGCCAAGGCGTTCGGTGACGAGGGCCACCGTCAGGGCTGGTGTCTCTACCATCTGGGCTGCAAGGGACCCGAGACCTACGGCAACTGTTCGACCCTGGAGTTCTGCGATGTGGGCGGCGGTATCTGGCCGGTGGGCATAGGCCACCCCTGTTATGGCTGCAACGAACAGGGGGTCGGTTTCAGCAAGGGGATTTTCCAGCTGGCCAAGGTAGAGAACCCGACTCCGCGGGTGGAGAAACCCGACGTGGCAATTCAGGAGGGAGGATACATGTCGCCGATGGCCACCGGCCTCATCGGTGGCGCCCTCGGGGTGCTGGTGGGGGTGAGTCTGATGACGGTGCGTGAACTCGGTCGCCAGCAGAAGCGCCATGAAGCCGGGCAGCCCCCATCACGGGAGGAGTGACCGTGAACAGACGCAATTTCCTTAAATTCGCCTCCGCCAGCGCGCTGGCGGCAGGGGCCGCCGCGCCCGGCAGTGCCAGGGCGGCGGCCAAGAACAAACCGCCTATTCCCGGGGCGATCGGCATGTTGTATGACTCCACCCTCTGTGTCGGTTGTCAGGCCTGTGTGGCCGAGTGTCAGCGCCTCAACGGTAACCCGGCCAATCCGGCGGGGGCGCAGACCTGGTCCAACAACGACAAGCTGACCCCCTACACCAACAGCATCATTCAGGTGTGGAATAGCGGTAGCGGGGAGCACAAGGATCAGCTGGTGGATGGCTATGCCTACATCAAAAAGCAGTGCATGCACTGTGTCGATCCCAACTGTGTCTCCGTCTGTCCGGTGCAGGCTCTCAACAAGGATCCCAGGACCGGTATCGTTCACTACGACCCGAGCGTTTGCACCGGCTGCCGTTACTGCATGGTGGGCTGTCCGTTCGATGTGCCCAAATATGACTACGACAACCCGCTTGGGGCGATCCACAAGTGCGAGCTCTGCAATCAGCAGGGGCTGGAGCGGATCAGCCAGGGCAAATTGCCTGGCTGTGTCGAGGTGTGCCCCACCGGCGCCGTGATTTTCGGCACCCGCGAGGAGCTGATGGCCGAGGCAAAACGCCGTTTGCTGGCGAGCCCCGGCAGTGAGTACGCCTATCCGCGCCAGACCCTCTGCGCCAATGACCCTTATCTGCATGACGTGCCCAACTACCAGCCTTACGTCTATGGCGAGAAGGAGGGGGGCGGCACTCAGGTGCTGGTGCTGGCCGGTGTGCCCTATACCAGGCTCGACATGCCCGACCTGCCGGAGCTCTCCTCCGGTGCCCGCTCGGAGCATATCCAGCACACCCTCTACAAGGGGATGGTGCTGCCCATGGTGGTGCTGACCGGGCTGTCGGTGCTCATTCGCCGCAACGCCAGCAAGCACGATCAGGCGCACCCTCATGACGAGGAGCAGGGCAAAGAGCAGGGAGGCAAGGATAATGAGTAATCACAAGGCGTATCCCCTCGGCGGCAAGCTGGTCAGCTGGCCGGTGCTGGTGTTGGCCCCCTTTGCCGTGCTGTGCGGCATGCTGATCGTGAAGCGCCTCATCTTCGGGCTGGGCTCGGTCACTGACTTGAACGGGGGGTTCCCCTGGGGTCTGTGGATCTCCTTTGACCTGCTGATCGGGACCGGTTTCGCCTGCGGCGGTTGGGCATTGGCCTGGGCTGTTTATGTGTTCAACCGGGGTGAGTATCACCCGCTGGTGCGCCCAGCCCTGTTGGCCAGTCTGTTCGGCTACTCGCTGGGCGGCCTCTCCATCACCATCGATGTGGGGCGTTACTGGAACCTGCCGTACTTCTACCTGCCCGGTCACTTCAACACCGCCTCTGTGCTGTTCGAGACGGCGGTCTGCATGACCATCTACATCGGGGTGATGGCGCTGGAGTTTGCTCCCGTGCTGTTGGAGAAGTTCGGCTGGGAGGCGTCACTCATTCGCCTCAACAAGATCATGTTCTTCGTGCTGGCGTTGGGGGCACTGCTGCCCACCATGCACCAATCCTCCATGGGCTCCCTGATGATAGTGGCGGGGGAGAAGATCCATCCGCTCTGGCAGAGTTACGAGCTGTTGCCGGTCTTCTCCTTGCTGACCGCCTTCATCATGGGTTTTTCCATCGTGGTATTTGAAGGATCCCTGGTGCAGGCCGGGCTGGCGGGGCGTGGCCCCAATGAGAAGTCGCTCTTCTACAAGCTGACCCAGGTGATCGACATCTTCCTGATCCTGTTTGTGGCGCTACGTTTTGCCGAGATCGTTATCCACGACAAGTCGGCCTATCTCTCCGAGTTCAACCGTTTCTCCATCATGTTCTGGAGCGAGATCGCGCTGATGATCTTCCCGCTGCTGGTGTTCCACTGGGACAAGAGCCGCCGCGATTCGCGCATGTTGTTCCTGGGGGCCCTCAGCATGCTGCTGGGCGCGGCGCTCTGGCGACTGAATTACTCCCTGCTCGCCTTCAACCCCGGCAATGGCTACCACTACTTCCCCTCCGCGACGGAAGTGCTGATCTCCCTTGGTTTCGTCGCCATCGAAGTCTGTGCCTATTTGCTGTTGATCCGGCTCTTGCCGGTACTGCCATCACTTGAACGTGTTCACCAAGATTATCAGGCCCGAGGGAAAGCCAACGTATGAGCCAACGTATCACCATAGACCCCATCACCCGCATTGAGGGGCACCTGCGTATCGACTGCGAAATCGAAGGCGGCATCGTCACCAAGGCCTGGTCGTCCGGCACCATGTGGCGCGGGATGGAGGAGATCGTCAAGGGCAACGATCCGCGCGATGCCTGGATGATAGTGCAGCGCATCTGCGGGGTATGCACCTCGATCCACGCCATCGCCTCGGTGCGGGCGGTGGAGAACGCCATCGGCGCCAAGGTGCCGGTCAATGCCCAGTTCATCCGCAACCTCATCATCGCGGCCCACAACATCCACGATCACATCGTTCACTTCTACCAGCTCTCCGCGCTGGACTGGGTGGACATCACGACAGCGCTGCAGGCCAATCCGCAAAAAGCAGCGGACATCCTCAAGGGAGTGTCGACCTGGTCCCTCAACAGCGCCGACGAGCTGACCAAGGTGCAGGAGAAGATCCGTGCGCTGGTAGCGAGCGGCCAGCTCGGCATCTTTGCCAACGGTTACTGGGGCCACCAAGAGATGAAGCTGAGCCCGGAGGTGAACCTCATCGCCGTGGCTCACTACCTGCAGGCACTGGAGTGCCAGCGCGATGCCAACCGCATCGTCGCCATTTTGGGGGGCAAGACTCCGCACATTCAAAATCTGGCGGTGGGTGGGGTGGCCAACCCCATCAACCTGGATGCGCCGAGCGTGCTCAACCTGGAGCGGCTGCTCTATGTGAAGAGCTTCATCGACCGGCTCGGCGAGTTTATCGAGCAGGTCTACAAGGTGGATGCCGCCATCATCGCCGCTCACTATCCTGAGTGGCTGCATCTGGGGCAGGGGGCCAAGCACTACCTGAGCGTGCCCGAGCTCCCCACCGACGCCAACGGCGGCAGCTTCCTGATGCCGGGTGGCTATATCGAGAACGGCAATCTGGCCGGTTATCGCCCCATCGAGAGTCATCAGGATGCCTGGCTGATGGATGGCATTGCCGAGAGCAACAAGCACGCCTGGTATAAGGATGACGCTCCCCTCAAGCCGTGGGAGGGCAAAACCGAGCCCAACTACACCGGCTGGCAGGACGATGGCAAATACTCCTGGGTCAAATCCCCCACCTTCTACGGCAAGGTGGTGGAGGTGGGGCCGCTCGCAGACCTCCTGGTGAAACTGGCCGCCAAACACCCGGAGACGGTGGTGCACTTCGACCAGTTGAACGGCATTTATAAGGCGCTCACCGGCTCGGCCATCAAGACCGAACAGCTGCACTCCACCATGGGTCGCATCATAGGCCGCGCGGTGCGTTGCTGCGTGCTCAAAGACACCCTGGCGCACCAGTGGAAGGCGCTGGTCGACAACATCGGCAAGGGGGACTTCACCGCCTACATCAAAGCCGAGATCCCGGCGGACAAAGAGTTTCGCGGGGTGGGTTTTGAAGAGGCGCCGCGCGGCATGCTCTCCCACTGGATCGTCATCAAGGAGGGCAAGATCGCCAACTATCAGGCGGTGGTGCCCTCGACCTGGAACTCGGGCCCGCGCAACTTCAATGACGAGCCCGGCCCCTACGAGCAGGCGCTGGTAGGGACACCTGTGGCGGATCCGGCCAAACCGCTGGAGGTGGTGCGCACCATCCACTCGTTCGACCCCTGCATGTCCTGCGCGGTTCACGTGGTGGATACCCAAAATGGCGAAACGACTCAGGTGAAGGTGCTGTGATGAACACCCTGATCCTGGGCGTGGGCAACCTGCTGTTGAGCGATGAGGCGGTGGGCGTGCGTATCGTCGAGGCGCTGGGGCGCGAATACCATTTCGCCCCCGGCATCGAACTGCTGGACGGTGGCACGGCTGGCATGGAGCTGCTCGACGCGATGGCCAGTCGCGATCACATCATTCTGGCGGATGCGGTGCGCAGCGGTAACCCGCCGGGCACGGTTGTGACCCTGCAAGGTGACGAAATCCCGACCCTGTTTGGCCGCAAGATCTCCCCGCACCAGCTGGGGCTGGCGGACGTGCTCTCGGCGCTGCACATGACGGGGGAGTCGCCCAAGCGGCTCACCCTGATAGGTGTTGAGCCTGAATCCCTCGAACCGCGTATCGGCCTCACCCCCGTCGTGGCGGCCGCCATGGGGGAGGCGACGGATCGGATTTTGACTCTGCTGGCCAGTGTTGGCGCGCCCGCCATTGCGCTCTCCGACGCCGAGCGGGCAAAACAGCAGCAGGAGGGCCTATGGCGCAGTCCCATTTAAGCGAGGTTGATGCCGTGCAGGAACGCGAGCAGGAGTTCATCGGTTTTGCCAGCAATCCTGCGCCTTTGTTGGTGGCCCAGTATGAGCGGATCGCTCGCGAAGAGATGCAAGGGCTCCCCTTCTATCACGCCACCATGCCCATAGTGGCTGAGTGCGTGCTGTTTGAAGCGCAGTGGCTCGGTTGCGTGCTGACCCCCTGGATGTTGAGCGTGGTGGTGTTGCCGGGGCCCGAGCAACTGTGGCCGGTGCGCAGCAGCAGCGATCGCCTCGCTCTGCAGCTCCCCTGCGGCAACATGACCTTTATGGTGGGCGAATTGCCCGAGACGGGTCAGCAGCTGGCCTGCTCCCTGATGTCGCCGCTTGATCCCCATCTTGGGGCCGAGCAGGGGCGCTCACTGGTGAGCAGCACCCTCAAAATGCTGCTCTCCTTGCCGGTTCAGCAAGGGGCTGGCGGCGTGGATCTGGGTCGCAGACGGCTATTCGGTGCCCGGCGTGGCCAACCGGCATAGCCGCTAGGTTTCACGCGAAATCAAGTTTAGAATAGGGGCCCGTTTTGGCCCCTCACTCGCTTCTTCGTCTGACGTTTTTCTTCGAGGTGAGTGGTACAAACGAACAAGGAATCTTATGACCATTCAATACCATGGCCGCCGCAAGGGCGTGCCTGTCGTCGCTGCCACTTTGCTGGCCCTGCTCTCGGGCGGACACGCTCATTCGACACTGGCCGCCCAACCTGTGCCTGCCGAACTCACACTCGCCATCGGCGCAGAACCCACCGAAGGGTTTGACCCCCTGCTTGGCTGGAGTCACGGCAGCTACCTGCTGCTGCACAGCCCGCTGCTTAAACAAAACGCCGATCTCAGCTGGCAGGATCTGCTCACCCAATCGGTGACCCCGAACCAGGATGGCAAGGGGTGGCTTATTACCCTCAAGCCTGACCTGACATTCTCCAATGGCGCGCCGCTCACCGCCGAGGATGTGGCCTTTACCTACAACAGCGCGGCCAAGGGCGGTGGCAAGATCGACATGGGCAACTTTGTCTCTGCCAGGGTGGTCTCGCCCACCGAGGTGGCCATCGTCTTAAGTGCCCCCCAGAGCACCTTTGTCAATGTGCTGGGATCGCTCGGCATAGTGTCAAAGCGCGATTACGATCCCAAGGTGTACGCCCAACAGCCTGTCGGTGCCGGCCCTTACCGACTGGTGAGCTTCCTGCCCGGTCAGCAACTGGTGGTGGAGGCAAACCCCTATTACGCCGGTGGCAACAATGATTTCAAACGGCTGGTGTTTGTCTTTATCGATGAAGAGAGCGCCTATGCCGCCGCCCAGAGCAGCCAGCTCGATCTGGTGCGCATCCCCCCGTCGCTGGCGCCCACTGTGCCTGCCTCCCTCAAGCTCTGGGTACGGCCGAGCGTGGAGAACCGTGGCATCGTCTTCCCGGTCCCCCCTGCGGGCGGCAAGGATGCCAAGGGTTATCCCGTCGGCAACGACGTGACGGCCGATGTGGCGGTGCGTCGCGCCATCAACTACGCCATCGACCGCAAGCTGCTGGCCGATCAGCTGCTGGAAGGGCACGCCATCCCCGCTTACAGCGCGGTGGAAGGCTTGCCCTGGTTGAACAAAGCCACCGCCTTCAAGGATGGCGATACCGCCTATGCCAACGCCCTGCTCGACGAGGCTGGCTGGAAGATGGGCAGCGATGGCATTCGTCACAAGGGCTCGCTGCGCGCCGCCTTTACCCTCTGGTACACCAGTGGTGACAGCACTCGCCGGGATCTGGCGGAAGCGGTGCGGGCCATGCTCAAACCCATCGGTTTTGACGTGAGCCTCAAATCCGGCAGCTGGGAGCAGGTGGAGCGGGAGATGCACGCCAACCCGGTGTTGATGGGGTGGGGGAGTCTGGATCCCATGGAGCTCTATCACCACTACCAGAGCGGATCCGGCGGCGTTGAGTTCTACAACCCGGGCTACTACCGCAACCCTGTAGTGGATGGCCACCTCAAGCAGGCGCTGGATGCCACCGACTGGCAGGCGGCGGTGCCCTTCTGGCAGCAAGTGGAGTGGGATGGCAAGAGTGGCGCCGGAGTGCAGGGAGATGCCGCCTGGGCCTGGCTGCTCAATGTGCAGCACACGTATCTGGCCAACCGCTGTATCGATCTTGGCAAGGGGGCACCGGAAATTCACGGTAGCTGGTCCCTGCTCAACAACCTCTCTGACTGGCGGTGGACGTGCCGTTAAGCTCGCCCTTGAGTCATTCAGGTTATCTGTTGCTAAAAGCCCTGCTGCGTCTGGCAGGGCTCTTGTGTCTGGTCTCTGTCGCCACCTTTGTGCTGCTGAGCTACTCCCCCATTGATCCGATCAAGGCCTATATCGGCAATGATCTGCTCCATGTGCCGCCCGAGCAGTACGCCCGCATTGCCGCCCGCTGGGGGCTGGATCAGCCGCTGTGGCTGCGCTACTGGCACTGGTTCGGCCAGGCGCAGCAGGGGGATCTCGGTTACTCCATGCTCTACAACGCGCCTGTGGCTCAGGTGATCGGCAGCCGCTTTGCCGCCTCCTTCCTGCTGCTGGCGGGGGCCTGGCTGCTCTCCGGTTTTTTCGGCATTCTGCTGGGGCTGTGCGCCGGTCGTTATCTCAACCGCTGGCCCGATCGCTTTATTTGCCGCTTTGCTTACCTGCTCGCCTCCCTGCCCACCTTCTGGGTTGGTCTGTTGCTGCTCGCGCTGTTTGCGGTGCACTGGCCGCTACTGCCGGTCTGCTGCGCCTGGACGCCGGGGCTCTCTGCCGATGAGGCTGACTGGCTGATGCGATTGCGCCATCTGCTGCTGCCGGTGACCACGCTTGCGCTGCTCGGGGTGGGCAACATTGCCCTGCATACCCGGGGGCGGGTGGCCGAGGTGCTGGAGAGCGACTTTATCCGCTACGCCCGCGCCCAGGGGGATGGCGGCTGGCCCATGCTGCGTTTTCATGTGTTGCGCCATGCTCTGACCCCGGCGATCTGCCTGCAGTTTGCCTCCCTCGGTGAGCTGATTGGCGGGTCGCTGTTGGCGGAGAAAGTGTTCTCTTATCCGGGGCTCGGGCAAGCCACCGTAGATGCGGGGCTGCGGGGGGATATCCCCTTGCTGATGGGCATAGTGCTTTTTTGCACCCTGCTGGTCTTTATTGGCAATACGGTGGCCAGTTTGCTGCTGGACCGCATCAACCGGGGCTGGGAGGGGGAGCATGCTGTTTAATCCGCTCCCCTCACTGCTGCGGCTGGGTTTTGCCCTGATCGGATTGGCGCTGCTGGCTGCTTACGGCTGGAGCCTCTCTCATCAGGATGTACCGATGGATCTGCTGGCGCGCCAGCAACCCCCCTCGCTGGCCCACTGGTTTGGCACCGATCAGATGGGGCGGGATCTCTGGTTGCGGGCCTTTCAGGGCACCCTCACCAGTCTGGAGCTGGGCATCAGCACTGCACTCTGTAGTGGCCTGCTGGCCATGGTGGCGGCAAGCGTCTCGCTTATTCACCCCAGATGCGATGTGGCAGTGCGGCTGCTCATCGACGCCATGCTGGCGCTGCCCCATATGCTGCTGCTGATCCTGATCTGTTTTACCGTGGGGGGCGGCATGCGCGGGGTGATCCTGGCGGTGGCGCTGACCCACTGGCCCAAGCTGGCGCTCATTCTCTGCGCAGAAGCGCGGCGGATCGCCTGCAGCGACTATGTGGTGCTGGCCCGTTGTCAGGGGATGGGGGCGCTACGTCGCTGGCGTACCCACCTGCTGCCGGGGTTGTTGCCCCAGTGGTTTATCGGCACCTTGCTGATGTTTCCTCATGCGGTGCTACACAGCGCGGCCTTAAGTTTTCTCGGCTTTGGTCTGGCGGCCCATGAGGCCTCCCTTGGCCTGTTGCTGGCGGATGCCTTGCGTTATCTGGCCGGCGGCGGCTGGTGGCTGGCCCTCTTCCCGGGGCTGATGTTGCTGCTGCTGGTACTGCTGTTTGATCAGGCTACCCGCGCCCTGCAGCAGCTCTGGTTTGGGGGTGAACCATGCTGAGTTTTGACCATGTGACCATAGAGGCGGCCCACTACTCCTGGCTGGGGCGGCGCAGCTGGCAGCCATTGCTGACCGATATCAGCCTGCAACTGGCGCCGGGGGAGATAGTGGCGCTGGTGGGGGGGAGCGGCGAGGGCAAGAGCCTGTTGCTGCAAAGCGCCCTGACCCTGCTGCCGGACAACCTGCGGATGCGCGGCGCCATCTCTCTTTATGGGACGCCTCTGTGCGACGCGAGCCGGGCCCGTCTGCGCGGCCACACTCTTTGCTATGTGCCGCAGGGGGTGAGCGCCCTCAATCCGCTGCTGACGGTGGAGCACCAGCTGGGCCGGGCGGCGCGCCTCTGTGGCCAGAACGGTTCTCGCGAGCGGCTCGGCGAACAACTGCTGCGCTACCAGCTGCCTGCGGCCACCCTGGACCGCTATCCGCGCCAGCTCTCCGGCGGCATGGCCAAGCGCATTCTGGCCTGCAGCGCGGCACTCGGCGGCGCCCGCTACATTCTGGCGGACGAGATCACCGCCTGGCTCGACGAGGGGCTGGCCTGTCTGCTGCTCAGCCAGTTGCGCGAATTGGCCAATCAGGGCAGCGGCATCCTCTGGGTCACCCACGATCTGGCGCTGGCGGCACGCTTTGCCGATCGCATCGTGGCGCTGCATCAGGGGCAGGTGAGCGATACCTTGAGCAGCCACCATCTGCGCCAGGGGCAGGGGAGCGAGATGCTCCGTGCTCACTGGCAGGCGCTGCCCGAGTTCAATGCGCTCTTTCCTGGCCCGGAGGTCTGCTGATGTTTGAAGTTCGGGATCTCACCATCGCGCAGGGGGAACGCCCCCTCTGGCAGGGGCTATCGCTGACGGTGAAAGCGGGTGAACGACTAGGTATCTCTGCCCCGAGCGGTTATGGCAAGACCACGCTGGGGCGGGTATTGGTGGGTTGGCAACCGGTTCGGGGAAGCGGGCAGATCCTGCTGGATAGGCAGCCGGTGCCTGAACAGGTTAAAGGCTATAACCCCATCCAGCTGGTGCCCCAGCATCCGGAACTGACCTTCAATCCCTATCGCACCACCGGGCAGGCGCTGTGGGATGTGTGGCGCCCCGATGACGCCATGCTGGCTCGCTTTATGGTCAAACCTGCGTGGCTTAGTCGTAAACCCGGCCAGCTCTCCGGTGGCGAGCTGGCCCGCATCGCGCTGCTGCGCGCCCTCGATCCCCGCACCCGTCTGCTGATTGCCGATGAGGTGACCGCCCAGCTGGATCCGCAAATTCAGCGTCATATCTGGCGGGAGTTGATGATTGAGTGCGAGCAGCGCGGTCTCGCCATGCTGATTTTTAGCCACCAGCAGGCACTGCTGCGCCAAATTTGCCATCGGGTACTGCGTTTTGGTGAGGCACCTGCTGAGCAGGAGCCGATGGTTTGCTATGTGGCCTGAGGGCTGGCGTTATCCTTCAGCATCACGGCAGGTACTCAGTCTATTCTTGCATCCTTTGCAAATGTTTTGGCCTGATTGGCATAATGGCTGTGCGCCTTATCAGAGGGGCAATAAACATCTTGCGGGGAAGTCATCATATGGCAGAGCCCACCATTTTGGACGCTATTCACTATGAGTTGTATGGAATTTAAACTGTTCAGTGATGTGGGTGTGGGCGATTTTCTGTCCGTGGTCAACGATCAGACAGTGAGAAAGCATCTGATTGATCATCCCCCCTTCGATGAGGCCAGTGTACGCAGCTGGATGGATGACAAGATGCGAATAGACAGGTTACCCGGTTGCCGGGTGCGTGCCGTGCTCATTGACGGTGTTCTGGTTGGATGGTGCGGGATACAACCCGACGACGATGGCGTCGAGATTGCCGTTGTGATCGCTAAAGCGGGTTGGGGGACGGGGATTGCCATCTTCAAGGAGATGATGGGATGGGCAAGGCAGATGGGGCATAAGGAGGTCATGTTCCATCTGCTGAGTACTCGCCCAGAGTATCTGGCTCTCACCAAGCGATCCACCAGGGTGCAGAAGACGACGCTCTCGGGGCGTGATTTCACCACCTATTACATCAGCGTGGAAAAGTGGTTTGCGGGTTAATGACAACGCGCTTCTTGTTACAACCCAAGAGGGAGGCATTAGCCTCCCTCTCTTTTATCTACCGTTAGCAACGGCGTTTAACCGGTTCAGGCCGTGGCCAGCCAGTTGAGCCAGGCATCCATCCCTTCACCCGTGGTGGCGCTGACCTGGATCACCTGAATATAGGGGTTGACCCGTTTGGCGTTCTCGATGCAGCGGGCCACGTCAAAGCTGACGTAGGGCAGCAGATCAATCTTGTTGATCACCATCAGCTGGGCGGCGGCGAATATGTCCGGGTATTTGAGGGGCTTCTCTTCCCCCTCGGTGACGGAGAGGATAGCCACCTTGTACTTCTCGCCGAGATCGAAGCTGGCGGGGCAGACCAGATTGCCCACGTTTTCGATAAAGAGGATGCCCCCTTCATTGGCGGGCAGCTGGTGGCAGGCGTCGTGGACCATTTTGGCATCCAGATGGCAGCCCTTGCCGGTGTTGATCTGCACGGCTGGCACGCCGGTGGCGCGAATGCGATCCGCATCGGCACTGGTCTGCTGATCCCCTTCGATCACCGCGCAGGGGCGCTTGTCGGCCAGCTGGCGCAGGGTTTCGCACAGCAGGGTGGTCTTGCCTGAACCCGGGCTAGATACCAGATTCAGCACCAGCTGGGCCGCCTCGTCGAAGTGTTCGCGGTTATGGGCCGCCAAGGCATTGTTCTTGGCCAGCACATCCATCTCGATGGCGATCAGCTGACGCTGCCCCATGCCGGGCACCGACAATCCAGCTTCCCCTTTGCCATAGTGCAGGTCACCCTGCTGATGGTCATGGTCATGGTCATGGTCATGAGCGTGGGAATGCCCGTGGTCATGGGCATGATCATGATGATGGTCGTGAGGGTGATCATGACCCTCTGCTCCTGCGGAGGTCTGTACGCCGTGGTAGTGGTGATGGACATCCCCCTGATGGTGATAGTGGTGGTGAATAATCAGGGTGCGCGGCGCGCTCTGCGCGTGGTCATGGTGATGATGCGCGTCATGGGCATGATGGTGATCGTGCTGGTGGCCATGTTTAGGGTGATGCTCATGCTCATGCTCATGATCGTGGTGGGCATGGTCGTGATCATCTTTATGGCCGGCGATCCGCGCCTGGCCGCATCCGCATACGCTACACATATCAACTTACCTCGATGTCGGTGATGCGCAGGCTGTTCCCCTGCGCGACGCGTAATTTGTATCCGCCACACTCGGGACAGGCTTGCCCGCGCTCGGTGAGGGTGACCGTCTGGTTGCAGTCGTAACACCAGGCTTCTGCCGCCTGGTGCTGAAAGTGCAGTTGGGCCCCCTCGACGGCGGTGCCCTTGGCGGCCGCCTCGAAACAGAAGGCGATGGTGTCCGGGTCAACGCAGGAGAAGCTGCCGACCTCGAGCCAGAGGGCGGTCACCTTGGTAAAGCCCCGCTGGGTGGCCTGCTCGGCCGCCAGATCGATGGCGGCCATGGCCAGAGACATTTCGTGCATGGTGGCTCCTTAACCGATATGGGGAGGAGTGACTCCTCCCGGTAATTGGGTAGACGGCATGGCTGCTCAACAGATCCGCGGCAGCAGCTCCCCTTGCGGCAGCTCCAGATAACGGCGGCTGCCCCAGGGGTTGTTGAGGATCACCTTGTGGCGATCGCTCGCCTGCACCACGCCGATCTGGCTGGCGGCGGGGTTGAATTGCCGCAAGATGCCCAGTGCGTCCTGCGCCTGTTCGGCAGGCAGGGCCAGCACCATGGTTCCCTCGTTGGCGAGATCATGGGGCTCGAAACCGTAGAGCTCACACAGGCCGCGCACCGGATCGCACACCGGAATGGCGGACTCCTCCAGTTCGATGGCCACCTGGGAGGCGCTGCTCCACTCGTTGAGCACGGCGGCAAGGCCACCGCGGGTGGCGTCGCGCAGGGCGTGAGGGGTGAGCCCCGCTTTTAGCAGCGCTTCTACCTGCGGCCAGAGGGTGGTGCAGTCGCTCTTGAGATCGGAGCCCAGTTGCAGGGCGTCACGGGCCATCAGGATGCAGGCGCCGTGACTGCCGATATCCCGCGACACCAGAATGGCGTCACCGGCTTTGAGGTTGCGCACCGAAATGCCCCGGCTCTGCTGAGGCAGCGGGAAGGTGCCGACCCCGCTGGTGTTGATAAAGATCTTGTCGGCCGCCCCCTTGGGCACCACCTTGGTGTCGCCGCAGACGATGCGGGCGCCGCTTTTGGCCAGCTCTGAGGCCATCGACTCGACGATGCGGGCGAGATCGGCGTAGGGAAAGCCCTCCTCAATGATAAAGCCGGCGCTCAGATATTCTGGCTTGGCCCCCATCATGGCGAGATCGTTGACCGTGCCGGCGATGGCCAGTTTGCCGATATCACCCCCCTCGAAGAAGAGCGGCGAGACGGTAAAGCTGTCAGTGGTGAAGGCGACAGGCCCGCTTACCGGCAGCAGGGCGGCATCTTCACCGCGCAGCAGGATCTCGTTGCCAAAGTGGCGAAAGAAGAGCTGATTGATCAGCTGATTCATCTCCACACCGCCGCCGCCGTGGCTTAACTGGATTTCTCTCATCGGGTCTGGTTCTCCAGAATATTGCCGAAACAGGCTGGTTCATCTCCACCCATCACCCGGCCGCCGTGGCTTAACTGAATTTCTCTCATTGGATCCCCATATATCGGTAGTAGGCATTGCAGGCCCCTTCGGAGCTGACCATGCAGCTGCCCATGGGCTGGGTCGGGGTGCAGCCCCGGCCAAAGACGTTGCACTGGTTGGGCTTGGCCAGCCCGCGCAGGATATCGGCGCACTGGCACGCCTTGTGGTCATCGATGGGGGTCTGGTCCAGCTGGAAGTGACGCTCCGCATCGCGCTTGGCGAAGGCATCGCGCAGGCGCAGGGCAGAGGCGTTGATATCCCCCAGACCCCGCCAGCGAAAGTGCTCGCGGGTCTCGAAAAAGCGCTCGACCAGCCGCTGGGCGGCTTTATTGCCACTGGCAGTGACGGCGCGGGTGTACTGCACCTCCAGCGCGTAGCGACCCTCCACCTTCTGGCGCACCATCATCAAGAGCGCTTCCATCACATCCACTGGCTCGAAGCCGCTCACCACCACAGGCACCTGATAGCGATCAACGATTGGCAGGTAGATATCGGCGCCGGTGATGACGCTGACGTGAGAAGGGCCGATAAAGGCGTTGACCTTGGCAACCCCGTCGGCCATCACGGCGTGAATGGCGGGGGGCACCAGCACATGGTTGATATGAAACAAGAGGTTATCGACCCCTTGCTCTTCCGCGGCTGCCAGCAGCGCCGCAGTCATCGGGGTGGATGTCTCGAAACCGATGGCAAAGAAGACCACGGTTTTTTCCGGGTTCTTCTTGGCAATGCGCAGGGCGTCGAGGGGGTCATAAACCGGGCGGATATCGCTCCCCTTGGCCCGCTGTTGGGCCAGCGTGCCCTTGGAGCCCGGCACCCGGACCATGTCCCCCAGGGTGACCAGAATGACGTTCGGCTGGCGGGCCAGCTCGATGGCCTGATCGATGCGCTCTTTCGGCATGATGCAGACCGGGCAGCCAGGGCCGTGGACAAACTCGATGCTGGCCGGCAGCAGCTGGTGCAGGCCGTACTTCATGATGGTGTGGGTATGGCCGCCGCACACCTCCATCACCCGCAGCGGCTCGGGCAGATCTTTTGCCAGTTCGGTAATTTGCGCGGCGAGGGCGCGGATGACGTCGGGCTGACGAAAGCCCTGAAAGAGATCATTGAGTGTCAGCATGGCAAGATATCCTGCTCTGGCATCAGGGCCACCATCTGGCGGAAGCTCTCGAGGCTGGCCTGCGCCTCCTCTTCGTCAATCTTGCTCATCACAAAGCCGATATGAAGCAGCACATAGTCGCCAAGGTTGAGGGGCTCTTCGAGCAACATGCAGCTGACGCGCCGCTGCACCCCCAGGGTGTCGACGGTGACGCAGTTATCTTCGGGGTGCAACTGCACCACCTGAGAGGGGATGGATAGACACATGGATTTCAGGACTCCGACAAGGTGGCACAACCGGTTGTGACAGGCTGATGCGTGGCAAGATGGTGGATGGCAAACCAGAGCTGACCGGCGGCGATGCCACCGTCATTGAGCGGCAGGGTTTCAGAGGTCAATACCTGCCGGCCGGCTGCTTCGAGGCCGAGCACCAGCTGGTCCATCAGCACCCGGTTTTGAAATACGCCGCCCCCCAGCGCCACCGGATAGCCGGGGAAGCGCTCGGCCAGGGCAACGACCAGAGCGCTGAGTGCGCGGATAAAACCGGCGGCCAGGCTGGCGGTGGAGGTGCCTTGGCGTTGTTCGTTGATAAGGGTATTGAGCAACTCGGCCCACTCGATATGCAGCGGCCCCTCTGCGCTCTGGTGCAGGCCAAAGGCGAGGGGGAAGGGCAATTCATCAGGGGCCAGCTGCAAGGCAGCCGCCTCCAGCAAGAGTCCCGCCTCTCCCTCGTAGTCGGGGGTATCGATCACCCCCAGCAGCGCCGCCACGGCATCGAACAGCCGACCGATTGAGCTGGTGTAAGGGGCGTTGCGACCGAGATGCCAGAGTTGGTGCAGGTTGCTGATCCGCTCAAGGGGCAGTTTGTTGATCAACGGAATATCGAGGGCGCTGATCTGCTCCACGCCATAGGATTCGAACAGCAGCCCCAGCAGCTGGCGTACCGGCTCGCGGATGGCCGCCTCGCCGCCGATCAGCTTGAAGGGCGCGAGGTGGGCGATCCGCTCAAATCCCTGAACGTCTGCGATCAGCAGCTCGCCGCCCCAGAGGGTGCCGTCATCCCCAAGGCCGGTGCCATCAAAGGCAACCCCCAGCACCGGGCCTGTGATCTCATGCTCGGCCATCACTGCCAGCAGGTGGGCGTGATGGTGCTGCACCTCGATATGGGTGGCGTTGTGCTCGCGGCAATAGCCCTTGGCCCACTGGTGACTGAGGTAGCCCGGGTGGCAGTCCGATACCAGCAGTTCGGGCTTGAGATCGTAGAGATCGCGGAAGGTCGCGAGGGTCTGCTCGAAGTGCCCCTGCATCGGCAGGCTGTGCAGATCGCCGATATAGGGGCTGTAGATGCGCTGGCGGCCGAAGGCCAGCGCCAGCTGGTTCTTCTGCTGCGCCCCGACCGCCAGCAGCGGCACCTTGACCGCCTGTTTCAGGCTGGGGGTGCAGGGGGCATAGCCCCGGGCCAACCGCAGGGTCTGGCGTCGCCCGCCCGCCCACTGCACCAGACTGTCGTCGCACGGGTTCAGGATGGGTCGGTTGTGATCCAGGATGCCGTCAATCTCGCCCCCGAGTTCCCTGACCACCGCCTCGCACTCGATGAGGATCGGGCTGCCGCGACCATTGGCGCTGGTGGCCAACAGCGGCATGGCGCATGCGTCCAGCAGCAGCTGGTGCAGCGGGGTATAGGGGAGCATGACCCCAAGGTAGGGGATGCCGGGGGCTATCCCCTCGGCCAGCGGCGCGGCTGGTTGTCGGGATTCAGACGACCGATCATCCTTGGTGCGCTTGCGCAGCAAGGTAATGGGTCTGGCTTGAGAGGCGAGCAGCGTCCACTCGTCTTCGCAGCCGGTGACATGCAATTTGGCCTCGGCAAGGGAGCCCATCATCACCGCCAGCGGCTTGCGCGCGCGCCGCTTGAGTGTTCGCAATCTGGCAACACTCTGTTCATTACGGGCATCACAAATCAGGTGATAGCCCCCCATCCCCTTGACCGCAATCAGGGCGCCCGCTTGCAGGGTGCGGGCGGCCGCTTGCAGCGCATCCTCGCGCTCGGCCAGGGCATCGCCGTGGCCGCTGCGCCAGCTGAGATGGGGCCCGCACTCGGGGCAGCTCACCGGCTGGGCGTGATAGCGTCTGTCCAGCGGGTTTTCATAGGCCGCCGCGCAGCGCGGGCACATGGCAAAGTCGGCCATGGCGGTGTGGGGTCTGTCGTAGGGGAGGCGGCGGATGATGGTGTAGCGCGGGCCGCAGTGGGTGCAGTTGGTAAAGGGGTAGTGATGATGGCGATCAACGGGGTTGGCCACATCCGTGGCGCACGCCTCGCACATCCCCTGATCCGGCGAGATGGCGACCGTGGCCGCGCTCTGCTGCTGGCTGGCTTTAATTCGAAACTGGCCATGAAAGGCGCCGTCGTAGTCGGGATTATGTTCGGAGTCAGCATCTTGGGGCAGTTCCCGCTCGCTGAAGTGATCGATACGGCTCAGTGGCGGCGCCAAGTCGCGCAGTTCGCGGGCAAAGCTGGCTAGCTGCTCGGGGGAGCCTTCAGCGCCTATGGTGACGCCATTGGCATCGTTCAAGACATAGCCGGTAAGGCCGTGGCGCAGTGCCAGCCCGTAGACGAAGGGGCGAAAGCCGACCCCCTGTACGATACCGTCCATATGAAATTCGCGGCGCAGTCGGGTGGCCGTCATGCCGGCTCCTGCTGCAAGGTATCTTGAGTCTGTGGCAAACGCAGCACCCGACGCTCATTCTCCTCGCGCCGTACCCAGCCATCCATCTCCATGCGCAGGCAGAACGGAATGGCGTATTTGCGCGACAAGCCGGTGATCTCCTTGAAGGATGCCATGTCGATCAGATCTCCCACCTGCTGGCCCGCCAGCACGGCGGCAACCATCTGGTTGTAAAGGGCGGTGTCGTAGTAGATGGGGCCATCGAGCTGCACGAGATACTTAAGCCTTGCCAGATTGCGCAGCTGTTTTTGCAACGCGCAGTTTTTTTGTAAACCATTGCGCAGCAAGCCCTGCTGCAGGGCCGCGGGCAGCTTGCGGGTGATAAAGGGATCCAGCGCCACGCCGCCGGGGCCCAGTTTACCGGGCTCGTAACCCTCCTTGCCTTGATCTCGCACCACCTTGAGTACCAGCTGCGCCTCTTCCCCCAGATCATCTTCCGACTCGCCGCTGCCCGGTTGCCACTTGTCATGGTGCAGGCGAACAAGCTGCTCGCTTTTGAGCTGCTGGAGCAGGGCTTGAATGACCGGCAGGGCGATGCCAAAGCGGGTCGCCAGCTCTGCGGCGCTCAGCGGTTCGCTGGCCAGCGTGGCGAGCAGCTGGTCGCGGCTCTGGGCCAGCCAGTGGTTATCAAGCAGCCAGTCAGCGAGGGGGGTGACCTGCGCAGGTTGCTGGTCAAAGCGGCTGGCCAGCACATAGCCGTTGAGCCCCAGCTGCAGGGTGGCGGGGTTGTAGCGATCCAGCGGATCTGGCAGCTCGCCCAGCAGGGCGTGCAGCGTCTTGCGTCTGGCAGGATGGATGTCGCCGCACCAGACGATGCGGGCGCCGTGCAGCAGTTCGCTGCTGCCGTGGCGAATGATGGCGAGCGGCTGACCGAAGAAGCAGGGGATGGGGCTGGTAAAGATCAGCCGTGCCAGCCGGGTGTCTTTTATTGGTACAAAGCGCGCCCGGCCATGCCAACTGCCGAGGGCTACCTCTACCTCCTGCGTGCGAAGCGTCTTGGTGCTCAGGCGCTCGCCGTTGAGCCGCACGATAAGGTGGGTCGCCGCCTCGCACTGGCCTGTTGCGCTGGTAAGGCAGTGGCCGCGGGCCACCTCCTTGTGGGGCACTTTTTTCAGGCCCACTGCCACCCGACAGACGGCGCCAATTTCCTCGACGCTCTGGTGATAGGCCTGCAGGGAGCGCACCTGCACCTCCCGATCGGCGGGGTAGAGGCGCAGCTTGTCCCCCACCTTGAGGCTGCCCTGCTGCAAGGTGCCGGTGAGCACTGTGCCGGTGCCATTGGCGGTAAAGACACGGTCTACATACAGTCGCGGCGCGCCCTGTTCGCTAGCCGCTTGTGAGACAGGCAGATCGGCAAGCTGGCGCACAATGGCGGCGTGTAGGGTAGCCATATTCTCGCCGGTTTTGGCGCTGACGCTGACGATGTCGGGCACCATGCCGCTCTCGTCCATCACCCGCTCCAGCAGACTCTCTTCGAGGAGTGCCAGCGCGTCGGGTTCCACCAGATCGCACTTGTTGATGCAGACCAGCAGGCGCGGTACCCCCATCGCCTTGAGCAGGCGCAGGTGATCGCCGGTCATCGGCATCCACCCCTCATCGGCGGCAATCACCAGCAGCACCAGATCCAGACTCCAGAGCCCCGCCACCATGTTGCGGATATAGCGCTCGTGGCCGGGCACATCGATGACGCCTATGGTGTTGCCCTGACCGTCGTCAAAGTGGGCAAAGCCGAGATCCTGAGTCATGCCGATGGCCTGCTCATGGGCGCGGGCTGTGGTGATGCCGGTGAGGGCCTTGATCAGCAGGGTCTTGCCGTGATCCACGTGGCCAGCAAGGCCGATAACGGCGCGATAGGGGGTCATGGGATCAGGACTCCTCTGTTGCATTGATCGAGGCAGGTAGCAGCAGCTCGTTAAGCTGGGCGATCAACAGATCCATCTCGGTCGGCAGCAGGGTGGCCATATTGAGCAGCACCTTCTGCTGGCGCACGGTGGCAATCACCGGCACCGGCAGTTCGCGCAGGGCATCGAGCAGTTGCTGGGCCGGGCGCGGGTCGGTGCATTCGAGCGCAGGCGCGGGGTAGAACTCGTCCGGCAAGGTGCCACCGCCCACCACCAGCTGGGCGGGAATGGGCACAAAGCAGCCGGGCAGGGCGGCCATCAGCTGGGAGGCTCTCGCCTGCATGGCGGCAGGGTTGCTTAAGACTCGCTGGGCAATCCCTTCGCCGACGGGGGATTTGTTGAGCTTGTGGATGAGCAGGCGTTCGAGCAGGGAGTAGACGATGCGGCTTGGGCGGAAGGTGCGCATCATGGGGTGTTTTTCCAGCCGCTTGATGAGATCGCTGCGGCCGCTGATGATGCCCGATTGCGGGCCCCCCAGCAGCTTGTCGCCGGAGTAACAGACCAGATCCGCCCCCGCCTTGATGTATTGGCGCACCGAGGTTTCATCCGGTGCAAACTCCTCGGTGGTCAAGCCCGAGCCCTGATCCACCGCCAGCACTACGTGTTCGGGCAGGGCGCGGGCCACCTCACCAATATCGGGGGATTCGGTAAAGCCGCGAATGGCGAAATTGGATTTATGCACCATCAGTACCAGCGCGGTCTGATCGGTGATGGCATCGAGGTAATCCTTGGCGGTCGTGATATTGGTGGTGCCCACCTCCACCAGCTTGGCGCCGGAGTGCGCCAGAATGTCGGGGATGCGAAAGCCGCCGCCAATCTGGATCTGCTCGCCCCGCGAGACGATCACCTCGCGCCCCTTGGCTATCTCCTGCAGCAGCAAGAAGAGGGAGGCGGCGTTGTTGTTGACCACCAGTGAATCCTCCGCCTGGGTGAGGCAGCCGAGCAGGGGGGCAATCAGCCCCTTGCGCCCGCCGCGCTTGCCGGTGGCGAGATCCAGCTCCAGATTGTTGTAACCGGTGTTGAGGTCGCGCACCTCGTCCCACAGATCGGCACTTAACGGCGAGCGCCCCAGATTGGTATGCACCAGGGTGCCGGTGGCGTTGATCACCCGGGTCTGACGCTGGCGCAGCTGCTGCTGGCAGCGCTTGGCAATCAGCGCCTCGATGTGCTCGGGGGCAACCCCGTGCTGGCGAAACGCCTCGCTCTGGCGCAGCTCGCTCAGGGTCTCGCGCACCGCCTGAGTCACCAGCGGGCGGCTCAGCGCATGGATATAGGTCGCGAGAAAGGGTTGCTGCAGCAGCTGTTCCACTTGTGGCAGGCGGCGCGTTTGTTGCTGGCTGTGCTGTGACCGTGAATCGTCGGCAGTCGGACGTGCTTCGGGCTGGCTGTGGGCGAGGGCTGGCGCATGAGACGGGTTCGGCATGGGATTACCAGGGCAGTGCGTGGGTTTGACATGCACACCGGTCGCCGATAGAGAGGCCGAGCTGACGGGTTATTTCAGTGCTGGCGGTTTGCGGATTGTTGCAAACATCGTGCATAAATAAATGGTCTATTTATGCTGATAAATTAATAGTTGGCCAGAGCAATAACCTGTGTTCGGATTATATTGGCAAGCGGCAAGCACCTTCTTTAAAGGTATTGCTTCAAACATATTGAACAAGCGATTAAAAATAGCATTCAGGCCAATAAACATCAGCGAGATGACATTTGCTCAATATATGAAATTGGCGGAAGAGGCAGGAATCGAACCTGCCAAAGCCTTCTCGGCTCACATCGGTTTTGAAGACCGAGGAGGCCACCAGACCCCATCAACTTCCACTATGGACGCTATTTTGTGGCAATTTTTTGTGACTGGCAACGCTTTTTTATCATAAAAAAGCGAGAGTTAGCGGTTTTTTGAAAAATCAAAAGAACCTTGTTTTATATCAAGTTCAGCACGATTAACCCGATGTTTTTAATTTAACACCGGGTGTTTATCACATTGCCAAAGCAGTCAGTCAATAACGGGCGTTAACAGGCCTGTGCATAGTCATCGCTCGGCGTTGGTAATATTCCACTGGTCCAGCCGCTCTATTAACAAGCGGGTGTCCTTGGCGGCATCAAGATGTTGATAAAGATAATCCATCGCTTCGCTCACCATCTCGGTCATCGGGAAGGAGAAGGCGACGATGGCCGGTTGCACCCCGACAAAGATCACCTCGGGAACAAAGGTCTTGAGCTCGTCGATCAGGAAATTGAGCGGCATGTTGTGGGTCGAGAAGATAAACATCTCGGCGATGGTCTCGGGGGGGATCACCTGCAAGGTGCCCGCCTTCTCGCCGATCTCGGCGGCATCCACCAGCACCACCCGCGCCGGTTGCAGCTCCCGCACCTTGTAGACCGCATTTTCCGGCGCGATGCCGCCGTCTATATGGATCCAGCCGGGCAGGGGGGCGGCTTGCAGTTTGTCCGCCAGCCAAGGGCCGGCACCGTCGTCCCCCATCATGGCATTGCCCACGGTCAACACGAGATTGCAGCCCATCAGCGGCTCCTTACCATCAGGTACATATGGGGGTCGTTATAGAGGGCGGTGAGCTGATCCATAAAGGTGTTGGTCCAGCTCAGCAGCTGCTCATCGAGCACGCCTTCGGCTTTACGCAGCCGGTCGAAGGCACAGGCCAGCATATGGCAGTGCTCGCGATAGATGGTGATCTCGCCAAAGGTGAGAAACCCCTCCATCTTGCGGCGCGCTTCGCTACCAAAGGGCAGCTTGGCCACCCAGTCGCGATAACCCGTTAGTGGGCAGACCAGATCGGCACTGAGGCAATCGACGATGCCGAGGTGGTGGCCGATGGCGAGGCTGTAGTAGATCACCTCCTTGGCTTCTTCCGGTACGTCAAACTGCTCGTCCACAAACTTGCGGGAGAGACGGTAAAAGTAAACCTGGTCAGCCATGCACTGCCTCTCCCTTACCTGCCGCCCGGTTAAGGCAGGCGCCCGCCAGGTTGTTGACGATCTCCGACAGGCGCGGGTCGTCATGTTGATCGAGATAGCTCCGGATGCGCAGATCCACATCCTGCTGGGTAGCCCCTTCGAGCAGGGCCATAAACTCGTCGGCGATGATCTGTCCCTGACGGTAACCGGCCATGCGGCGCGCTTCACGCTCGATCATCACCCGAATTTCATTGGGGATGCCGGTGTGGCGCAGCTCGACCCGCACCCCCGGTTGCACCTCGTGGCTGGTGGCTTTGAGTTTTTGCTCAAGCAGGCCGAGCGCCACCGCAAAGCCGTAGATGGTGGCCGCCGGCGTGGGCGGGCAGCCCGGAATATAGACATCCACCGGCACGATTTTGTCGGTGCCGCCCCAGACGCAGTAGAGATCGTGGAAGATGCCGCCATCGCAGCCGCAGGCACCGTAGGCGATGCAGATTTTGGGATCGGGGGCGGCCTCATAGGCGCGCAGGGCTGGGACTCGCATCGCCCGGGTCACAGCGCCGGTAAAGAGCAGGATGTCGGCGTGACGGGGGGAGGCGACCACCTTGATGCCGAAGCGCTCGGCATCGAACAGCGGGGTGATGGTGGCGAAGATCTCTATTTCGCAGGCGTTGCAGCCGCCACAATCGACCCGATAGACATAGGCCGAGCGGCGAATGTCTTTGAGCAGGGTCTTCTTGAGCTTGGTGATCTCGGGATCCTGTGCCAGCGGCACGGCGCGGGTATGGGCATGGCCGACAACCGGTTCTATGCCTTTGATCTTGCTCATCACATCCACTCCTGTTGTGCGGCTATCGGTGTGGCCATCGGTGTGGTCAGGGCCGAGTCAGGCTGGCTCAGCATGCTCTGTTTTCGTTTGCAGTCGGGGCAGTGGTGCAGCCGATCCGGGGTCGCCAGCGGGGTGCCTGCCTGCTTGAGGGTGTCCTCCACCAGCGCCACCAGTTTGCTCGGGGCAAAGTAGGTGCCGCACAGGGTGCAGGGGGCCAGCGCGAAGCGGGCCTCCTCATAGAGATCGGCCTTGTTGGTCACCGCCAGCTCGAACTCGGGGGAGAGGGCGATGGCGCGGGTCGGGCAGACCTCTTCGCAGCGGCCGCAGAAGATGCAGCGCGCCATGGAGAGCTCCCAGCGCCGCTCGCCGGTCTCCATGTCCACTTCCATCACCAGCGCATTGGCCGGGCAGGCCTTGGTGCAGGCGGCGCAGGCGATGCACTGATCCGCCTGATAGTTCGGTTTGCCGCGAAAATCCCGGTTCACCTCATAGGGGGCGAAGGGGTACTTGGCGGTCGGTGTGCCCGCCTGGAGTATGGTCTTGAACAACTTGATCATGATGACCCCTTATTTCAGCGGAGAGTTTTTGCGGTCGATACCGTAGCGCTCGATCTCCTTGTAGGAGACCACGGTGGACTTGCCCTTCTTGGGGTCGACCAGGGTGACCCGATCGGTACAGGAGTAGCAGGGATCCAGACTGCCGATAATGAGCGGCGCATCGGCGACGGTATTGCCACGCAGCATGTAGCGCAGGGCAGGCCAGTTGGCGTAGGTGGCGGCGCGGCAGCGCCAGCGGAACAGCTTCTGGTTATCCCCGGTCATGCTCCAGTGGACGTTCTCGCCACGGGGCGCTTCGGTAAAGCCCAGCGCAAACTTGCCCGGCTGATAGGTGAACCCTTCGGTGAGCAGTGGCCCCTCTGGCAGGTGCTCAAGACCGAACTCAATCATGTCGAGGGAGTCGTAGAGCTCGTGGATGCGCACCAGCACCCGGGACTGCACGTCGCAACCCGCCAGCGTCTGGATCTCCATCGGCAGTTCGCGATAGGCGGCAAAGTCGTGGACCCGGCGCACGTCGCGCTTGAAGCCGCTGGCCCGCACCATGGGGCCGACGCAGCTGAAATCACGGGCGATTTGCGGGTCGAGGCGGCCTATCCCCACCAGACGGGAGGTGATGTTGGCGGTGTCGAGCAGCATGGCCACCAGGGGTTTGAGCTCATCACGCAGTTCCCGCACCAGCTGGGCGCCCTTGATGCGATCTTCCTTGAAGATGTCGCGGCGCACCCCGCCAATCAGGTTGAGGCCGTAGGTCTTGCGGGCACCGGTCAGCAGCTCAGCCAGGGTCATGGACTTTTCCCGCACCCGGAAGAACTGCATAAAGCCGGTGTCGAAACCGGTGAAGTGGCTCGACAGGCCGATGTTGAGGATGTGGCTGTGCAGGCGCTCCACCTCCAGCAGCACGGCGCGGATCATCTTGGCCCGCTCGGGCACCTTAATGCCCATGGCGTTCTCCACCGAGGTGGTGTAGGCGACGCTGTGGGTAAAGCCGCAGATGCCGCAGACCCGGTCGGTCAGAAACGCCACCTCGTTGTAGCCCATGCGGGTTTCTGCCAGTTTTTCCATGCCGCGATGGACATAGAAGAGGCGGTAGTCGGCGTCGATGATGTCTTCCCCATCGACAAACAGACGAAAATGTCCCGGCTCGTCCGAGGTGATGTGCAGCGGGCCGACCGGCACGATGCGGTTGGCCTCATTGCCCAGCTCATTGACGAAGGGGTAGGTCTCGGTGTCGGTGGTGGGCATGGGGCGCTGGCGGTAATCCATGGCGTCCTTGCGCAGCGGGTGGATATCTTCCGGCCAGTCATCCGGCAGCACCAGACGGCGTTCGTCCGGCAGGCCGACGGCGCGCAGGCCGTACATGTCGCGGATCTCCCGCTCGCCCCATACCGCTGCCGGTATGGTCGGGGTGATGGAGGGGTACTCCTGTTCAATGGCGTTGACCAGCACCCGGACTGTGATCCAGCTCTTGGTGTCGCCCTCCATGGAGAAGACGTGGTAGACGGCGAAGTGGCCGTTGAGGCTGCGCTCGTCATTGGCGAAAGAGACAGAGAGCCAGCCCCCCTGCTTGTGGAAGATCAGGCTGGTGAGGGCCACCAGGCTGGTGGGCTTGACGGTCAGGGTGGCCTGATCGGCGGTCTGCCACTGCTCGTCGATAATGGCGTGGGGCAGTTGCGCTCGCAGTTGCTGGATATAGTCGCAACCGATGCGATCCGAAATGGCGATGGTCATGCAGTTCTCACTTTATGTTCGGGAATGAGCAATCGGAAAAAGAGGAGGTAAAGGCCGTCATGGCTCACACCCCGACCAGATAGGCAAGCAGGGCCAACAGGGCGAGCCCCAAGCCATAGCGGGTGAGCTTGTGGGTGCGCACGAACTGGGTGCGGGCCATGGCATTTTCGATAATGCCCGCCAGCCCAAAGGCTACCAGCAGCTTGCAGAGCAGGATCAGGGCAGCCAGTGCCAGTGCGGGCAGGCTCCAGTTCGCCGCTTTGCCGAAGGGGAGGAAGATCACCAAAAAGAGCTGCACCACCACCAGCTGCTTGAGGCCGATGCCGAGCTTGAGCAGCGCCAGTCCCGCGCCTGAGTATTCGGTGAGCGGCCCTTCCTGCAACTCCTGCTCTGCTTCGGCGCAGTCAAAGGGCAGCTTGCCCATCTCCACGAACACCGCGAAGGCGCAGGCGGCCCCGGCCAACAGGGTGGCGATGGGCGCAGCCAGTGGCTGGGTGGCCACATAGCTGCTGATGTTGCCCAGATCCGAGCTGCCCACCATCATCGCCATGATGAAGCAGGCGAGCATCAGAATGGGCTCCACCAGAATGCCCAGCGTCAGTTCGCGGCGGGCACCTATCCCTGCAAACATGCTGCCGCTGTCGAGCCCCGCCAGGGAGAAGAAGAAGCGGAAAATGGCGAACAGGTAAATGTCGGTGATGAGATCCCCGGCGATGGGAAAGGGGGACTTGTGGGTCAGGGTAGGTAGCGCCATCGCCACCAGCATCAAGGCGGCGATGAGCAGTGCAGGCATCAGGTTGAAGAGGATGCCGGCAGGCTCCGGGGTGACCTCCTGACGGCGCAGTAGCTTCCCGATATCCCGGTAATCCTGCAGCGGACCAGGCCCCTGACGGGAGTGCATTTTTGCCCGCAGCACCCGGTTGAACCCGGTGGCCAGCGGCGCCAGCGCCAGCATGGCGATGGCCTGGGTCAGGGCGAGGGCCACCATGCCCCAGCTCGGCATTTCAAGAACAGGCATATCAGACTCCTACAGCCATCAGGATAAAGAACGCCAGCACAAGGCCGTGCAAGAGCCAGCCAGCGGCAGAGGACGACGCACTCACCCCATGCAGCGCAGTGGCCAGATCGAGCAGGGGCTGTTTGCGATAGAGGGGGGCGCAGAGCTGGCGCAGGGTATGGGTGACACCACCGGAGGTGAGGCTCATGCGCTCCTCGTAGGCGTAACCACAGGCCCAGGGAGTACCGGCGTGACGACGACCGAGCTTGGGTCCCTTGAACAGCGCCACGACCAGCAGCGGGATCAGGAAGAGGCCAAAGAGGGTGATGGCAATCACGGGCGGTGAGAGGATTGCCTGACTGCTATCCAGCGGCAGCAGGGTCGCACCGGTGGCCACGCTCATCTGGCCCGTGACGTGAGCGGAGACGAGGGCCTGACCGTAGCCACTGACAAAGGGGGCAATCCAGGGGGCGCCCAGACCCAGCACCAGACAGGCTGCGGCCAGCAGCAGGGTGCCTGCCACCATGGCATGGGGCACTTCGCGGGCCTGACTCGCTTTTTCGCTGCGCGGTGCACCGCAAAAGCAGATGCCGTACACCTTGACGAAACACATCACCGCCATGGCGCCAGTCACTGCCAGCATCACCACTGCCAGTGGGGCCACCACAGAGGTGCCGAGCCTGGTCATGGAAAGGAGCGCCTGATAGATAAACCACTCGCTGACAAAGCCGTTGAGCGGCGGCAGCGCCGAGATGGCCATGGCGCCGATAAGGAACGCCAGCGCAGTCCAGGGCATCAGCTTGGCCAAGCCACCCATCTTGTCCATGTCGCGGGTGTGCAGGCGGAACATCACAGAGCCTGTGCCCATAAAGAGCAGGCTCTTGAAGATGGCGTGGTTGAGCAGGTGATAGAGGGCACCGAGCAGCCCCAGCACCACCAGTGCCGGTTGCTGGTTGGCGATGCCGATCATGCCGATCCCCATCCCCATCAGTATGATGCCGATGTTCTCGACCGTGTGGTAGGCGAGCAGCCGCTTGAGATCGTGCTCGGCGAGCGCAAACAGCACCCCGAGCACCGCCGAGCAGGCACCGAAGATCAGCACCATGTAGCCCCACCAGAGCTGGCTGGCGCCGAGAAAGTCGATGCTGACCCGCAAAATGCCGAACAGCCCGAGCTTCACCATCACCCCCGACATCAGCGCCGAGATATGGGAGGGGGCGACGGGCTCGGCGACGGGCAGCCAGCCGTGCAGCGGCACGAAACCGGCGCGCAGGCCAAAGCCGCAGAAGCTGAGCAGGAACACCAGCGAGGCCAATGTGCCCGCCAGATGGTGTTCACGAAGGGCTGCGAACTCCAGCGAGCCTGACTCGCGGCAGAGCAGCCAGAAGGCGACCAACACCAGCGCCATGCCGATATGGTTCATCACCAGATAAAGGCGGCTCTGTTTGGCGGCTTCCGGGTTGGTCTTGACCAGCCAGTAGGTGGTGAGGGTCACCAGCTCGTAGCAGAGCAAAAAGCCCAATGCGTTGTCGGCCAGCACCATGCCCACCATGGCGAACAGGAAGAGGTTCATCAGCACGCCAATGGCCACATCCCCCTTGCCCTGATATTCGCGAATATAGGCAAAGGAGTAGAGGGAGACGGCGACGCCCACGAGCGTTATTACCAGCAGCATCAGTGCCGCCAGCATATCCAGATGCACCGAACCCAGTAGCCAGATCTGGCCGTCGATCGGCGCATCTTGGGCCAGGGCCTTGATGGCGGCAACCACACCGGCCAGCGAACCCAACAGGGCAAAGCCGCTATTGAGGCGGTTGGCCAGAGAGGCGTACGTTTGCAGCAGCAGACCGGCCACGGCGCCCAATAGGAAGAGCACAAGGGTGCCCATAACAAGCGGGGACAACATCAGCAGGATCCCTCAGTGAGTGAAGCGTCGGATGAAACAGGCGTCGCCGTGGCGGTTGAGCAAGCTGAGGTCGCGCAAGCAGACGCCGAGAATGCGGGCGCACCTTGTGGGTGGGCATTGGCCGCTTGCAGGCGGCGATCGCGGGCGGCGTTGGCACAGGCAGTGTCGTTGACGATAGAGAGCGCCTGGGAGGGGCAGGCCTCAATGCAGGCGGGGCCATCGGCGCGAAACTCACACAGATCGCATTTGACTGCGATGCTGCGCACGCCGGGCTCCCAGCTCAGCAGATCTGAACCAAAGCAGCGCAGACCGGCAGAGGTAGAGGGGTTGCTGGAGCGGATAGAGCAGGGGATATAGGTGTCGTAGCTGTTGGCCATGGCCACCGGGCGGCTGCCACCGCTCTGGATGGCACCGAACGGGCAGGCTACGGCGCAGAGGGTACAGCCGATGCAGAGCGACTCGTTGAGCTGCACGCTGTCGTCGGTCTGGGCAATCGCCTCGACCGGACACACCTTGATGCAGGGGGCCTCTTCACAGTGACGGCACTGAACCGGCATGGTCGCCTGCTCGTGTCGCATGACGGTTAAACGGGGGGCTTGCTGCAAACCTTGCGCCTTGTGCACCGTGCTGCAGGCCGCCATACAGGTGCCACAGCCAATACACAGCTTGGGGTCAGCGATAACGAAGCGGTTCATAGCCTACCTTGTCGTGTCGCGAACGGAGAGAATAGGGGCAAGATGGCAAAATGCGGGCCAGATTGGTCCGGGGCGTGAAATTGATTCCAAGATGCTGTTTTAAATAGGGTTTAAATTTTGCGTTGCGCCGTAATAAGGACGCGGCACTGTGTCGACATCTGACGTTCGTCATTTGTGACGAAGGGAGAGGAGGGCTCGTCACAATAAGGCGCACACCTGAAATATTAATATCTTAATTGTCATTTAATGGATTAAAACAGAACACTCTCCGCTATTAGACTCTCAATGAGGAGGTCACGCTTAAGAAGTAGCTAAAAATGAAATAAATAACTATTAAATTGTTATATCAAAGTTATAGAGTTTGTTTTTTCCAACTATGATGAAATTTAAATCTGATTTTAAAGTTTTTAATTGTCATTCATGACCAAATGAAACCGCTTTCCGGGGGCTCATTGGAAACTATTTGGTGACATGTGAATCTGTATGGGATATTAGTATTATTAGTGTTTTTGGGCATCGATTATTTGTATCTGCAATGTTGGTCATTTTTTAAAGTGGCAGCTGAAGATCAATCTTTGATGGGTTTCAGTTCCTGCTGATGCCTGATTGAACCAGTCACTTCCCTCTCGGATGTTTATTGTTCAAGATGCTTGGTATTTGGATGGAGTGTGATATGTAACATAGACGCTTAATCACTGAGTGTGTCTGTAGAGTGATGTATGTTATTTAACAAAATCATCAGTATTAATTACGCTGGCCAATGCTTTAACTGATGCAATTGTTAATTGCTGCATGTCTTGGCTGTGTGATTTTCAATAAACGCCGACTCTTCAGACACTGTGCTTTATTCTATGAAGTTCAGCACGCTTGCTCGTGTAATAACTGCTGATTTAATTGTTCGGCAGGGGAAAACCACGTCCAATTTTTTATGCAAGATAATGGCCGCACCTAGTCTGGTTTATCTGCATAGAGATAAAGTGCTGTGGTAAATGTGATGCTTGTATGTAAGCAAATTAAGGAGTGTATAAATGGAAGACTTTTTCACAAAAAACATGTCGCGTTATCGTGGTGATGGTCCATATCTGTATGTCGATGATGTCAAGAATATAGACGCGGCATCTGGAACATTCAATCTTCCGCTTGGCTATACCCATCCGCGACTGGCCAATAAATTGAAGCAGCAAATAGACAGATGCGCTCACCTTAGTTCTGCTTACACATGGGAAATTTCGCAACACATACTTAAAAAAATGCGCAAGCATACACCACCCGCAATAGATAGAATCTGGTTGCGTGATGTGTCTGGCTCTGGTGCAGTTGAATGTGCAATCAGAATGGCACAAAAATATACCAAGCGTTCAGGTGTCATATCACTTTATTTGTCACATCATGGACAATCTCTCGCTACCGCCCAGATTTCAGGCAATGCATTCCGTATCAAGAATTTCAACATCAACATAGCGGGTTCATTAAAAATACCTACCCCGCCAAGTATCATGGCGATGAATGCTGATGATACCTCTTTGGCGAGTTACCCTGATCTGGATGAAATGCTGCAGTTAGGTTCCAACGATAATATAGCATGCCTTATTATCGAGCCGATTATGGGTAATGGTGGCAATATCGTTATCCCGCAAGAGTTTTACCGATCTCTCAGGGAGTTCTGCCATAAAAATGGCATTGTTATTATTGCTGATGAAGTTCAGACGGGGTTTGGCCGTACCGGAACATTTTTTGCCTCTAATGGTTACGCAAAAGAGCTGGACCCGGACATCATAGTATTTGCCAAAGGTGCTGGTGGTATCGGTATTCCGACTGCCGGGGTATTGATGAAACCAGAGCTTGATGTATTGGAATCTTTTGAACACTCCAGTACGTCAGGGGCCAACCCACTATCCCTGGTGGCGCTTAATGAGGTCATTGACATCATTGAGGATGAGGCGATTCTGGCCAACGTGACAGAGAATGAAGAATTTTTGCGTGATAGTTTATTGTCTCTGCAGAGTAAATACCGTGATATTTCAGGTGTTCGCGGATTAGGCTACATGTTTGGCTTTGACACACCATCAGCAGAATATGCAGCCAAGGCAATAGAAATTGCTGCCAGTCGAGGCTTGATTATCCGTGGTGCGCGTTATGGAAAAAGCCGGGCGTTAAAAGTTCGTCCCCCCTTGATTTGTACCCGTCAACATTTGGCTGAAATTATTTTAAAGCTGGATGAAACATTTTCTGTAATGAGCAAAGTTCATTCATTAGTGAAGGAAGTCGCATAATGCTGGCACTCAAATATTCAAAGTCGTGGCAAGTCGATGTAGTGAAGGTAAACGATCTTGCTTGTCTTGAGGCTGATGACGTTGTGGTCGATATTGCGGTATGCGGTATTTGTGGGACAGATGTTGGCATCATCAGTGGCGCATATCCGGTCGCCGTGCCGGGCACCACGCTGGGTCATGAGACCAGTGGCGTTGTGACCCGTATTGGTCAGAGAGTGACAAGGCTCAAGGTTGGGGATCGTGTTGTGGTTAACCCGACTTATGCCTGTGGCGAGTGCAGGATGTGCCAGACGGGCAATCCCAACCACTGCGAACAAAAAATGGGGACCGAAGCCGGTGTGTCCTATGATGGCGCTTTTGCTCATCAGTATCGCGCCAAAGAGGCTTTTCTACGCAAACTGGATGACCACGTCAGTATGGAAGCCGCTTCTCTGACCGAACCCCTGAGCTGTACCATTACCGGTGTCGATAAGCTGGCGATTACCCACACCAATATTCGGGCCGCCGTGGTCGGGGCAGGCCCAATGGGGATGCTCTATCTGTGGGTTTTGTATCATCAAGGCCTCAAACCCTTCCTGGTGGAAAACAATCCGGGCCGTAGCGAGTTCGCCAGGGAATGCCTGCCGCCATCGACCATGTTATATAGTGATTTCGAGCAGGCACTGGAACAGGAATACGGCAGTAAACAGAGTCAGATCGACTTGTGTGTCGATACGACCGGCCAACTTACCGAGCTTGTTTTCTCCCATTTGGCTCCGGGTGGGAAACTACTGAATGTGGCGTTGAAAGACAAACATGCCAAATTGGATGTGTTGAAAATTGCAGATAAAAGTCTGTCTGTCATTGGATCCATCGACTCCTTGAATAACAGTTTTGAGCGGGCCTATGTGATGATCCGGGATGGTGACATTCCAGTGGCAAAGCTGATCAGTCATGTGTTCGATTTTTCAGATTATCAGGAAGCCTTCAAAACAGTTGGCTGTGATATTGCCAATAAGACAATGACGCCATTTTTTACGCCGAACTGTAAGGTGCTGGTGCGTCTGGCAGATATAAAATAACGGTTAGAGAAACATCATGCAGCCCATTACGGTTATATTTGATATTGATGGCGTCATCGTTGATAGTGAGCAACTTCACTTTGATGTATTACGCCATTTGGCTCCAGACCATGCCTGTGACTATCAGCCTCAGCAGTTGATTGGCTTAAGTTTGGAAGAGACGCTTGAACATATAAAAGTCCCGCAGGCGCTTCAATCAGACATTGTTTCAAAAACAATTTCTACCTATAAGGAAAAGTTAAATGAGGCATATCTTCGCCCGGGTGTCGTGACCTTGACGGCGGCCTTGCAGAAGTTAAATATCAAGTTTGGATTTGTCTCTACCGCCCCCAGAGATATTTGCTTGGCCAATATCGCATTACTTGGCCTAACAGAGACACCTGTGCTGATTTCTGGTGATGATGTGGCACGAACCAAGCCGCATCCAGACCCCTATCTGGCCATGCTGGCGTTATTGAATACGTCTGCGGAAAAGGTGGTGGTGATCGAAGATACCGATCTCGGTGTGCTGGCTGCAATACGTGCCGGGATTGAGCATGTATATGCCTGGCCACATGCGTTATCTGATCAACAACACTATAAAAATGCTGTCGCCATCATTGAACGATTAAGCGACATTGATGCGTTTAAATCGTTTTACCCCGCAGTCTGATCTCTTGCTCCCTGAATGCAGGGAGCTGTTTTAGGAAGTTCATTATGTCAGAGTTAGCCATACCGCTTTTTATCCAGCAACCCGTACAGGCAACGCGAAAAGCATTCTTTATTGCAGGTTTCAGTCTAGCCACATGGGCCCCGCTTATCCCACTCGTAAAAGAACGTTTGCAAGTCGAGAATGGCACCATGGGGGCGATATTGCTGGCCTTTGGTCTCGGTTCACTGCTGATGATGCCACTATCAGGGATGCTGGCGTCACGCTATGGCTGCAGACGTGTTTTTACCTCGGCGTTATTGGTTGTTCTGCTCACCTTGCCGGCACTGGTTGTGTTGGATCAGGTTTTGCCAATTGCGATAGCGTTATTCATATTTGGGGCAGGAATAGGCGCCATGGATGTGGTGGTCAATATTCATGCCGTCATCACTGAAAAACGTGCGAACAAGCCCATAATGTCAGGCTTCCATGCTCTGTTCAGTCTGGGCGGCATTACCGGGGCAGGGGTGGTCAGTGCGCTCTTGGCGCTCGGCGTCTCGTCGCTGAACGTCGTATTTATGGTGCAATTTTTTCTGGTGCTGTTAATCCTGTCGGCCTGGCAGGGATTGCTCAATGAATCGGAACAACGTGATACGCCATTTTTTGTGTTGCCACATGGCAGTGTCATCATTTTGGGCGCCCTGTGCTTTATTGCCTACATCATGGAAGGGGCGATGCTCGACTGGAGTGGCATACTGTTGCTGGGTCAGCCAAATGTTAATGCCAATCAAGCCGGGGTCGGTTATACCCTGTTTGCCGTGACCATGACGATTGGCCGATTTACCGGTGATCGTGTGATCGCCATGTTTGGCCATAAACGAGTGTTTGTATCCAGTGCAATATTGGCGACCGGTGGATTCACCATCTTGGTGCTCAGTACCTCTCTCTGGATGCTGGCGTGTGCCTTTTTGTTGATTGGTCTCGGTCTGGCCAACGTTGCCCCCATGTTATTTACCGCCTCTGGTCGCCAGAAGGCCATGCCCGATGCGCTGGCGGTGGCTGCGGTGTCAACGATGGGGTACTCAGGTATTCTGATTGGGCCGGCCATCATAGGGGGGCTTGCTCACATCTTCTCTTTAATTGGTGCGTTTACCTGCGTAACCTTGCTCTCTTGCGCACTGTTTCTCAGTTACCGCAAGGTACAGCTTGATTGAGGCCCCGCCTATATTGCTAAGGAAGCGAATTCGATGAAATGTGACATAAAGAAATGGTATTGGCTCAACGAGCCAGCCACCTGGCACTTGAACGACGGTAAATTGCAGGTGGTGACCGACCACAAGAGTGATTTTTGGCAAACGACCTGGTACGACTTTCAGCGCCATTCTGGCCATGTTTATGGCTGTGAAGTGGAGGGCGACTTTACGTTTCAAGTGTGCGTCGAAGGCGACTACACCACGCTATATGACCAGGCTGGCCTGATGTTGATTCAGAACGAGCAGCACTGGTTAAAAGCAGGCATTGAGTTCAATGATGCGCAACCCATGATAGGGAGTGTATTAACCAACCCTTGCTCTGACTGGGCAACGGGCGTGTTTACAGGCCATGCAGGCCGCTTCTGGCTGCGCTTGACGTTAGCCAATGGCGCTTTGCGGTTGCAGTATTCCTGCGATGGTGAGCATTGGCCCTTGCTGCGCCTCTGTCCCTTCTCGGCGGCATCATGCAACTTTATCGGTATCATGTGCTGTACGCCCGAGCGTGAAGGGTTGGCGGTGACCTTCTCTGATATGCGTCTTTCCCCTCCGCTTGGCAAAGCACTGCACGATCTGAGCTAATCAGGGCAGGGCGCTGTCGCCATGACAGCGCAGAGCGGTGCATTGGCATCTGCCATTGCACCGCCATTGCTGATAGCTGGCCGCGTAATAAATGACACCAGCCAGCC
This sequence comes from Aeromonas sp. 1HA1, assembly GCF_029237385.1. Taxonomy (NCBI): domain Bacteria; kingdom Pseudomonadati; phylum Pseudomonadota; class Gammaproteobacteria; order Aeromonadales; family Aeromonadaceae; genus Aeromonas; species Aeromonas sp. 1HA1. Next base: position 351 of record NZ_JAACGC010000046.1, on the reverse strand, counting down.
CATCCGTCCCACGTCTGCCAAGCCGTCAGTGACTGCCGTGCCAGTGTGGTGACGGTTGTCACGGCGGGCGCCAGCGCCGATGCCGTTCACCCCCCCAATATCCACCTGCGAGCCCGGCTTATCACCCGGTTGGGCAGGATCCCGAACTGATCCTGCGCGCACTATCAGTAAATAATCAAACGTGCCATATGAGTAAAGTCATTAATTATCCGGCGATTGAAATACAGTAAGCGCCCCTGAATCAGCACCTGTTTTTACTGAGATCACCTCGGCACACTGAAACCCATCGTATCTACGTTGGGATTTCCGCTATGACCACTCAAGAACGCGTTGATTTTTGGCAGCGCCAGA